>NZ_WBKS01000138.1:0-15464 GCF_008868145.1 Micromonospora sp. AMSO1212t | reverse complement strand
ACAGGGCGGTGGGGGTCAGGGTGCCTGTCGCCACCAGGACGGCGGGGCCGGACAGCCAGCAGGAGTCGGCTGTCACGGTGACGGTGAGGCGACCGCCGGGCACGTCCACAGATACCGTGCCGGTGTCCAGGCCGGCGTCGCGCAACGCCACCGCCGCCACCGCGCACGCGCCGGTGCCGCAGGAGAGCGTCTCGGCGGAACCGCGCTCGTAGACCCGCATCAGCACGTGCCCGTCGGTGCCGGCGACCGGCTCGCCCGGCGTGGTGAACTCGACGTTCACCCCGGACGGGAACGCCGAGGCGTCGACCTCGGGCGCGCGGGTGAGATCCAGGCCGGTCAGCTCCAGCGCGGCGGGCAGCGGGCACACCAGGTGCGGGTTGCCGACGTCCACGGCGGTGCCGGGCAGCGTCAGCCCGCCGAGGGTGGCGGTGGCCGTGTCGTACAGCCGGGGGCGGCGCATCTCGACCGCGACGTCCGCGCCCTCGACCCGGGCCCGCACCAGGCCGGCGCGGGTGGCGATCGGCAGCGTCCTGCCCGACGGGGCGGCCAGCGAACGGTCCAGCAGGTAGCGGACGAACACCCGGGCCCCGTTGCCGCACATCTCGGCGAACGAGCCGTCGGAGTTCCAGTAGTCCATGAACCACTCGGCCTCGCCGGCCAGCGCGACGCCCTCGGGGTGCTTGGCGGCCCGTACGACGCGCAGCACGCCGTCGCCGCCGAGCCCGCGCCGCCTGTCGCAGAGCGCGGCGACCAGGCCGGGTGTCAGGTCGAGGGTGCCGTCCGGGTCGGGCAGGATGACGAAGTCGTTGCCGGTGCCGTGACCCTTGGTGAACTCCACGCCCCCATCATCGCCGATGCTCGGCGACCACCCGCAGGGCAGTGTCGAGAAACGCGGGCGACGCCGAGTCCAGCCAGTGGACGCGCGGGTCACGCCGGAACCAGGAGCGCTGCCGCCGCACGAACCGGCGGGTGGCGCGGATCGTCTCCTCGTGCGCTTCGGCCTCGGTCAGCTCCCCGGCCAGGAACCGCAGCACCTGCTGGTAGCCGAGCGCCCGGCTCGCCGTCCGCCCCTCGGGCAGCCCTTCGGCGACCAGCGCCCGCACCTCGTCGACCAGTCCGTCGGCCCACATCCGGTCCACCCGCAGCGCGATCCGCTCGTCCAGCAGGGCGGTGTCCAGGTCGACGCCGAGCTGCAGGGACGGGTAGTACGGCGTGGGCGACGGCAGCGACGCGGTGAACGGCGCGCCGGTCAGCTCGATCACCTCCAGCGCCCGCACGATCCGCCGGCCGTTCGTGGGCAGGATGCTCGCCGCCGCACCCGGGTCGGCCTCGGTCAGCCGCGCGTGCAGCGGCAGGGGGCCGACCGACGCGAGTTCCGCCTCCAGCCGCTCCCGCAGCGCCGGGTCGGTGCCGGGGAACTCGAACCGCTCCAGCACCGCCCGCACGTACAGCCCGGAGCCGCCGACCAGCAGCGGCACCCGTCCCCGGGCCAGGATGTCGTCGACCGCCGCGCGGGCCAGCGTCTGGTATTCGGCGACGCTGGCCGGCTCGGTCACCGGCCAGATGTCCAGCAGGTGGTGCGGCACGCCCTCGCGCTCGGCCGGTGTCAGCTTGGCGGTGCCGATGTCCATGCCCCGGTAGAGCTGCATCGAGTCGGCGTTCACCACCTCGCCGTCGAGCGCGTGCGCCAGCGCGATGCTCAGCGCCGACTTGCCGGCCGCGGTCGGCCCGACCACCGCCACGACGGTCACGACCGCTCCCAGTTCGCCACGAAGTAGGCGACGCCGTAGGGGGCGCGGTGGTAGCTCAGCTCGCCGCGCCAGTCGCCGCCCGCCGCGCCAACCGCGCCGGCCAGCACCTGCCACGGCGCCCGCCCGGCGACCCGCAGCTCCGCCGACAGCTCCGGGTCCAGGCCGCGCAGGGCGTCGGCGTCCGCGCCCGCGAGCGCCGCGGCGACCCCCTCGTCGTACGCCTCGGCGCGCGGGTCGTCGTACCCCGGCGCCTTGACGCCCCGGCAGGCGGACCCGTCGCCGAGCACGAGCAGCGCGACCCGCGGATCGTCGTCGAGGATCAGGCTCGCGCCGAACGCCGCGCACTCGGCCGGTGTGGCGTCGTGCGCCACCGACCGGGCCAGGCGGGGCAGCTCGGTGCCGGAGCGGTTCAGCAGCCAGGCGCCGATGGTCAGGCTCAACGGCAGGCGGTCCCCACCGGCGCAGTTGACCTTCCATAGCCGCACCTGGCGGTCCAGCCCGTACGGGCGCAGCGAGCCGTGATCGGCGGCGTTGAACCGGACGGTCTCCGGCCCGCCGCCGACGAGCAGGATCGCCTCCGGTGCGGCGGCGAGCAGCCGCGCGATCGCGGCGTCGGCGGCGGCGCGCAGATCGTCCAGCTCCGGCGCGGCGGCGCCGGCCAGCTCGGGCACGATCAACGGCGGGTGGGGGCAGACGGCGGCGGCGACCAGGGACACGCCCCCAAACCTATCGCCGATCCCCCGGTGCGTCCCCGCGCCGATCCGGTCATCGGGGGCGTACAACACCGTATGGTCACGGTCGGCGACAGGCGCTCGACACGGACGGGGGCGGACCTGTGACAATGCCGGGAGAAAGTTTGCTGCGCCGTGGCGGCGATCGGGAGGGCTGTCCCCCCGACGCCGGGAGAACGAGGATGGGCACATGAGCGACTGGACTGCCTTCGGACGGGTCGACGAGGACGGCACCGTCTACGTCAAGACCGCCGAGGGCGAGCGGGTGGTCGGATCCTGGCAGGCAGGGGCACCGGAGGAAGGGCTCGCCCACTTCGCCCGGCGCTTCGCCGACCTGGTGACCGAGGTCGACCTGACCGAGGCTCGGCTCAACTCGGGCGCGGCCGATGCCGGCCACTCCCTGACCACGATCCGCAGGATCCGTGGGTCGCTTGCCGAGGCGCACGTGGTCGGTGACATCGACGCCCTGGCCGCACGCCTGGACAAGCTGGCCACCGTCGCCGAGGAGAAGGCCGGCGAGGCCAAGGCGGCCCGCGAGGCCGCCCGGGGCGAGGCGCTGGCGCGCAAGACCGCCCTGGTCGAGGAGGCCGAGAAGCTGGCCGCCGAGTCGACCGGCTGGAAGACCGCCGGTGACCGGCTCAAGGAGATCCTCGACGAGTGGAAGACCATCCGCGGCGTCGACAAGAAGAGCGACGGTGAGCTGTGGAAGCGGTTCGCCGCCGCGCGGGACGGGTTCACCCGCCGCCGGGGCGCCCACTTCGCCTCCCTCGACCAGCAGCGCAAGCAGGCGCAGACGGTCAAGGAGGAGCTGGTCGCCGAGGCGGAGAAGCTCAAGGACTCCACCGACTGGGGCGTCACCGCCGGTCAGCTCAAGGACCTGATGGCCCAGTGGAAGGCCGCGCCGCGCGCCGCCAAGGAGGCCGAGCAGAAGCTCTGGGAACGGTTCCGCGCCGCGCAGGACGAGTTCTTCACCCGCCGCAGCGAGGTCTTCTCGGCTCGCGACAACGAGCAGCGCGCCAACCTGGAGCGCAAGCAGGCGCTGCTGGCCGAGGCCGAGGCGCTGGACGTCGACAGCGACCCGAAGGGCGCCCAGGCGAAGCTGCGGGAGATCCAGGCGCAGTGGCACGAGGCCGGCCGGGTGCCCCGCGAGGCCGCCGCCGGGCTGGAGCGCCGGCTGCGGGCCGTGGACGACAAGGTCCGCGAGGTGATGGACTCGGCGTGGCGGCGCACCTCCAAGGAGGACAACCCGCTGCTGGCGCAGATGCGCGCCCAGGTCGCCGAGGCCGAGGACCGGCTGGCCCGGGCCCAGGCTGCCGGTGACGCCCGCCGGGTCAAGGAGGCCGAGCAGGCGCTCGCGTCGAAGCGGCAGTTCCTCCAGCTCGCCGAGCAGGCCGGCTGACGTCAGCACCCCGGCCGGCCGGCCGGCCGGCGGACACACGTCTCAAGGAGAGCCCCCGCCTGGTCGGCCGGGGGCTCTCCGGCTTCCCACCGCCCGGGTTGACGCATCGAGGTGGGCTGATCAGAATGAGCGTCGGAGCCAGGTTCGGGCACCGGCACGAGGGCATCGACGGCTGATCTCGCCGTCGACGATCGCCGGTGCGATCTCTCGCGGGTGGCCGTCCACACGACACGGCCCGGTGCGCGCTGCGCGCGTACTCGATGACGAGCGGGTCGTGCCTCCTGGTCCTGCCGCCCGCGGCGCCCGTGCGGCGCGGGCATCCGAAGTGGAGCTTCCATGCACCGACGCACCGCCCTCGGCGGCGCCCTGACGGCGCTCGCCACCGCAGCGGCCGGCGTTCTCGTCGCCGCCGCCGTCTCCACCGCACCGGCCGCCGCGGCGGCCGGTGGCACCGGCACCGGCTACCTGCACACCAGCGGAAGCAAGATTGTCGACAGTACGGGCGCGACCGTCCGGCTCACCGGCATCAACTGGTTCGGGATGGAGACCGACAACAAGACGTTCCACGGCCTGTGGTCGAGCAACCCGTGGCGCTCGCAGCTCGACACCATGGCCCGGCTGGGCTACAACACGCTGCGCATCCCGTACTCGAACGACGCGCTCAAGGCCGGCGCGACCGCGACCGGCATCAACGACTTCGTCAACCCGGACCTGATCGGGCTCTCCCCGTTGCAGATCCTCGACAAGGTCATCGACTACGCGGGCAGCAAGGGGATGCGGGTCATCCTGGACCGGCACCGGCCGACGTCGGCCGGGCAGTCGCCGCTCTGGTACACCTCGACCGTCTCCGAGGCGACCTGGATCAACGACTGGAAGATGCTCGCCCAGCGGTACGCCGGCAACACCACTGTGATCGGCGCGGACCTGCACAACGAGCCGCACGCCGAGGGCACCAACCCGGCCGCCACCGGCGCCTGCTGGGGCTGCGGCGACACCGCCCGGGACTGGCGGCTGGCCGCCGAGCGGGCCGGCAACGCGATCCTCGGCGTGCAGCCGAACTGGCTGATCTTCGTGGAGGGGGTGAGCTGCCCGAGCGGCGGCCTGTCGAACGTCTGGGACAACGACCCCAGCAACGACGAGGACTGCGGCTGGTGGGGCGGCAACCTGTCCAAGGCCGGGCAGTTCCCGGTGCGGCTGAACGTGGCCAACCGGCTGGTCTACTCGCCGCACGAGTACGCCACGTCGGTGTACCGGCAGGCCTGGTTCGACGACCCGTCGTACCCGGCGAACATGCCGGCCATCTGGGACAAGTACTGGGGCTACCTCTACAAGCAGAACATCGCGCCGATCATGATGGGCGAGTTCGGCACCACGCTCCAGGACCCGAAGGACAAGATCTGGCTGCAGAACCTGATGGCGTACACCGGCACCGGCGTGAACGGCATGTCGTTCACGTACTGGTCGTGGAACCCGAACTCCGGTGACACCGGCGGCATCGCCAACGACGACTGGACCACGATCAACCAGCCGAAGCAGGACATCCTGACGCCGTACCTGATCCCGCCGACCGGTGGCGGCAGCACCAGCAGCCCGTCCCCGACCGGCACGCCGAACACCTCACCGGCGCCCACGACCCCGGCGCCGACCACCCCGCCGCCGCCCACCGGTGGCTGCACCGCGAGCTACAAGCAGATCAACTCCTGGGCGGGTGGCTTCCAGGGTGAGCTGACGGTCAAGAACACCGGCGCCGCCGCGGTGAACCCGTGGTCGGCCACCTGGACCTGGCCGTCCGGGGTGACGCTGGCCAGCGGCTGGAACGCCACAGTCACGCAGTCCGGCACCACTGTCACCGCGGCCGCGCCGGCCTGGGCGTCGTCGCTGGCGCCGGGCGCGTCGGTCACCGTCGGCTTCACCGCCAACGGCACCGCCGCGACGCCGGGCAGCGTGAAGCTCAACGGCACCGCCTGCTGAGGCCGTGACGGCGGGGGCCCTGGTCGGCCCCCGCCGTCACGCTCGGCTCAGTTCGCGGCGCAGCCGCCGACGGGGGCGGGCGCCGCGGCCGGCGCGCCGACCGTCGGCAGTCCGAGCAGCACCCCGGGGGTACGCGGAACCTGTCCCGCCTCGGCCGCGTCCCCGGCCCGGGTGCGCCGGTGCGCCAGCGGCGCGCCGTCGGCGTTGAGGTGGTGCGGGGCGGCGTACGTGACAGTGGTTTGCACGATGTCGCCGGGGCGGATCCGCCCGGCCAGCTCACCGGTGGCGAAGTGCACGAGCCGGCCGTCGCGGGCCCGGCCGGACATCCGGCCGGTGCGCTCGTCCTTGCGACCCTCGCCGACTGCCACCAGCACCTCGACGGTCTCCCCGACCAGCTTCTTGTTCTCCGCCCAGGTGATCTCCTCGACGCAGGCGATCAGCCGCTCGTAGCGCTCCTGCACGACCTGCTTGGGCAGCTGGCCGTCCATGGTCGCGGCCGGGGTGCCGGGGCGCTTGGAGTACTGGAACGTGAACGCCGAGGAGAACCGCGCCTCCCGCACCACGTCGAGCGTGCGGGCGAAGTCGGCCTCGGTCTCCCCCGGGAAGCCGACGATGATGTCGGTGGTGATCGCCGCGTCCGGCATCGCCGCCCGGACCTTCTCGATGATCCCCAGGTAACGCTCCGACCGGTACGAGCGGCGCATCGCCCGCAGCACGTCGTCCGAGCCGGACTGCAACGGCATGTGCAGCGAGTGGCAGACGTTCGGCGTCTCGGCCATCGCGGCGATCACGTCGTCGGTGAAGTCCTTCGGGTGCGGGCTGGTGAACCGCACCCGCTCCAGCCCGTCGATGTCCCCGCAGGCGCGCAGCAGCTTGCCGAACGCGTACCGGTCGCCGAACTCGACGCCGTAGGAGTTGACGTTCTGCCCGAGTAGCGTCACCTCCAGCACGCCGGAGTCGACCAGCGCACGGACCTCGGAGAGGATGTCGCCGGGGCGGCGGTCCTTCTCCTTGCCGCGCAGGGAGGGCACGATGCAGAACGTGCACGTGTTGTTGCAGCCGACGGAGATCGAGACCCACCCGGCGTACGTCGACTCGCGCCGGGTCGGCAGCGTGGAGGGGAAGACCTCCAGCGACTCCAGGATCTCCACCTCGGCGGCGGTGTTGTGCCGTGCCCGGTCCAGCAGCGCCGGCAGCGAGCCGATGTTGTGCGTGCCGAAGACGACGTCCACCCAGGGCGCCTTGCGGACGATGTCGCCCCGGTCCTTCTGGGCCAGGCAGCCGCCGACTGCGATCTGCATCCCGGGGTGCTTCGCCTTCACGGGGCGCAGATGACCCAGGTTGCCGTAGAGCCGGTTGTCGGCGTTCTCCCGGACCGCGCAGGTGTTGAACACCACCACGTCGGGCTGCTCGTCGGCCTCGGCGGCGCGCACGTACCCGGCGTCCTCGAGGAGGCCGGAGATGCGCTCGGAGTCGTGCACGTTCATCTGGCAGCCGTACGTACGCACCTGATAGGTGCGCGGGCTGCCCGCGGCTGCGGTAGTCATGACCCGGACAGCGTATCCGGGTGGAGCCGATCGGATCGAACGAGGAGGAGCTGTGTGCCGGAGCATCAAGACCCTGCGTGAGCCGTACGTCCCGGTGGTGACCGAGGAGGACATCCGCGCCGCCGCGTTGCAGTACGTCCGGAAGATCTCCGGATTCCGTACCCCTGCCGCGCACAACGCGGCCGCGTTCGACGCCGCGGTGGAGGCCGTGGCCGCCGCCACCGCGACGCTGCTCGACCAGCTCGTGGTGCGGGGGCAGCAGCCGGCGGCCCAGGGCTGAGCCCGGGGCCGCCGCCGCTCGCCGCCGGAGGGGACACGGCGGCGAGCACCTGTCGGGGGTGCCCGCCGGCGTCCGCGCTCAGGCGGCGGCGAGCACCGGGGCGACCGTGTCGGGGGCCCAGCGGGAGCGGTGGCACTGCGACCAGCCCCGGCAGCGCGCGTCGGCGACCGTGCAGAGCCGGTGGTGGCTGAGCACCTCGCCGTCGTCGGTGTCGGCCACGTCGAAGTGCACCGGCCGGATCGTGCCGTCCGGCGCGACCAGCAGGTGGCGGCCGGCGTCGAGCGTGTCGTCACGCATCAGGCAGTTGCGGCCCAGCAGCCGGGCCAGCGCCGCGATCGCGGGCAGCTCGGACAGGCTCTCGGGCACGCCGTAACAGTCGACCACGGTGCCGTACAGCCCGGGCGCCTCCCACACGTCGCAGACCACCGCGTACGCGGGGAGCCGGACCGGGTCGGCGACGGCCATGGGCATCACCACCCGGCCGAGCGCCTCGGCCAGTGCCGGGTAGACCTCCACCGGCTCGCCGCCGTCGATTCTCCAGTTCCACAGCTCGGTCATGCCGCCTCCTCGCTGCGCTCGTTCCACCGGCCTCCGGATCGGGCCTTAATGACGATGGTGGGGTGCATTTGACCTCAGCCGGGCGCAAGTTACCGGTCTGTGACCATTCCGGGCAAAATTCCCTCGGGCGACGTTGCCCAGAGTAGCTGGAAGATGACAGTTTATCGGGTACGGTGCCGCGGCGACGGCCCGGCCGCGCCGCGACATCCGAGGCTCAGCGCACCCGGATCAGGTGCTCCGAAGCGGGCAGCAGCTCACCGATCACCGTGCCGCCCGGCACCTCACCGGCGACCAGCAGGCCGCCGGAGGTCTGCGCGTCGGCGAGCAGCAGCTGCTCCCCCTCGTCCGCGCCGCCGAAGTCGGTCCACGGCATGACCCACTCCAGGTTGCGCCGGGTGCCGCCGCTGACGTACCCGTCGCGCAGCGCCTCCCGCGCGCCTGTCAGATACGGCACCGCCGCCGCGTCGATCGCCACCGTCAGGCGGCTCGCGCGGGCCAGCTTCGAGGCGTGCCCGAGCAGGCCGAAGCCGGTCACGTCGGTGCCGCATCGGATGCCGGCGGCCACCGCCGCGCGGGCCGCGTCCCGGTTGAGCCGGGCCATCGACTCGACCGCCTCGGGGAAGCGCTGCCCGGTCTGCTTGTGGCGGGTGTTGAGCACGCCCACCCCGAGCGGCTTGGTCAGCGACAGCGGCAGCCCGGCGCGCCCGGCGTCGAGCGTGATCAACTCTTCCGGCCGGACCACGCCGGTGACCGCCAGGCCGTACTTGGGGCTGTCGTCGTCCACGCTGTGCCCGCCGGCCAGGTGGCAGTTCGCCTCCCGGGCCACGTCCAGACCGCCGCGCAGCACCTCGCGGGCCATCTCCGGCGGCAGCACGCCGCGCGGCCAGCAGAGCAGGTTGAGCGCGACGAGCGGGGTGCCGCCCATCGCGTACACGTCGGAGAGCGCGTTGGCGGCGGCGATGCGCCCCCAGTCGTAGGCGTCGTCGACCACCGGGGTGAAGAAGTCCGCGGTGCTCACCAGGCCCGTGCGCTCGTCCAGCCGGACCACCGCGGCGTCGTCGCCGTTCTCCAGGCCGACCAGCAGGTCGGCGGAGCCGCCGGTGGCGCCGAGACCGGCGACCATCACCTCCAGCTCGCCGGGTGGGATCTTGCAGGCGCAGCCGCCACCACGTGCGTAGTCGGTCAGCCGGATCGCGTCGGTCATCCCCTCATGATCTCGGGTCTGCGGTGACGACGCCAATCGGCCCACCCGTCGACGACGAAATTCGGACGTGCCGGTATGCCGGTGACCGGTGTTACCGCTCCGTGACCATCTGAGTTGCGTTCTGCCACGTCACCCCGCCTACAGTTGCCCAACCGGGGGTCGACCGACCCCCGAATTCCGCCATGGACGACAGGGACGGTGGACGACGTGACGACGGGCGACCCGCTGATCGTGCTCGACGGGGTGAACAAGTGGTTCGGGCCGCTGCACGTGCTCGACGACGTGTCCCTGTCCGTCGGCCGGGGCGAGGTGGTCGTGGTGATCGGCCCGTCCGGCTCCGGCAAGTCGACGCTCTGCCGCACCATCAACCGGCTTGAGCCGATCGACTCCGGCACCATCACGTTCGACGGGCAGCCGCTGCCGGCCGAGGGCAAGCCCCTGGCCAAGCTGCGCAGCGAGGTCGGCATGGTGTTCCAGTCGTTCAACCTCTTCGCGCACAAGACCATTCTGGAGAACGTCGCGCTGGGGCCGGTCAAGGTCCGCAAGGAGAAGCCGGCCGCCGCCCGTGAGCGCGGCCTGGCCCTGCTGGACCGGGTCGGCATCGCCAACCAGGCGGACAAGTACCCGGCGCAGCTCTCCGGCGGTCAGCAGCAGCGGGCGGCGATCGCCCGCGCGCTGGCCATGCAGCCCAAGGCGATGCTGTTCGACGAGCCGACGAGCGCGCTGGACCCGGAGATGGTCGGCGAGGTGCTGGACGTGATGACGTCGCTGGCGAGCGAGGGCATGACCATGGTTGTGGTGACCCACGAGATGGGCTTCGCCCGGCACGCGGCCAACCGGGTCATCTTCATGGCCGACGGCAAGCTGGTCGAGGACGCGCCGCCGACCGAGTTCTTCGCGAACCCGCGCAGCGAGCGGGCCAAGGACTTCCTCTCCAAGATCCTCACCCACTGAGCGTCCGTAGTGGAGTCGTCCCGTCGACTCCGTCGAAGAAGGAGATGTGTATGCGTTACAAGCGCGTGGCTGCGGTGGCCATGATGGCTTCGCTCGCCCTGTCCGCGGCCGCCTGCGGCAAGGAGGGGGACCCCGCTCCCAGCGGCGGCAACGCCAGCGGTGGAGCGCAGGGCGACAACTGCAGCAGCTCGGGCGTCACCTTCACCCCCAAGACGGACGCCAACGTCGCCGGCAGCCCGGCCTTCGAGAAGATCAAGTCGGCCGGCAAGGTCGTCATCGGCGTCAAGTTCGACCAGCCGAACCTCGGCTACAAGGACGCCCAGGGCAAGCGCTGCGGCTTCGACATCGAGATCGCCCA
This sequence comes from Micromonospora sp. AMSO1212t, assembly GCF_008868145.1. Lineage (NCBI taxonomy): Bacteria > Bacillati > Actinomycetota > Actinomycetes > Micromonosporales > Micromonosporaceae > Micromonospora > Micromonospora sp. AMSO1212t. The sequence goes on along the minus strand of NZ_WBKS01000138.1, from coordinate 4,711 downwards.
GTACGTCGCCAGCACCCTCGGCGTCGACCCGGCGAAGATCGAGTACAAGGAGATCGCGTCCGCCAACCGGGAGACCGCGATCAAGGGCGGCGAGATCGACTACTACGTCGGCACGTACTCGATCACCGACAAGCGCAAGAACGACGTCTCCTTCGCCGGCCCGTACTTCGTCGCCGGCCAGGACCTGCTGGTCCGCAAGGACGAGTCGTCGATCACCGGCAAGGACACGCTCAAGGGCAAGAAGGTCTGCTCGGCCACCGGCTCCACGCCGATCCAGAAGATCCGCGACGAGGGCCTGACCGAGGGCGAGAACATCGTCGAGTTCAAGACCTACTCGGAGTGCGTCTCGCAGCTGCTCGACAAGAAGGTCGACGCGGTGACCACCGACGACGCCATCCTCAAGGGCTACGCCGCGCAGAACCCGGACGAGCTCAAGGTCGTCGGCCAGCCGTTCAGCACCGAGAAGTACGGCATCGGCCTGCCCAAGGACGACAAGGCGCTGCGTGACTACGTGAACGACCAGATCGAGGCGGCGTTCACCGACGGCACCTGGAAGAAGATCTACGACGGCACGCTCGGCAAGTCCGGCTCGCCGGCCACTGCGCCGCAGCTCGAGCGGTACTGACGGTCCGCACCGACGTCGGACCGGGCGGGGAGGTCCTCCTCCCCGCCCGGTCCCGTCTGGAGAGAGTGAGAGCGAGGTATGGGCGAGTTCTTCCGCGTCCTGACGGACAACGCGAGCCTGTTCCGCGAGGGGTTCTACAACACCGTCAAGTTGTTCCTGATCGCCGGCGTCGGCAGTCTCGTCCTCGGCATGCTGCTCGGCGCGATGCGGGTGTCCCCCGTCCCCGCGCTGCGGGCGTTCGGCGCCACCTACGTCAACCTGGTGCGCAACACTCCCCTGACGCTGGTGTTCGCGTTCCTCGTCTTCGCGGTGCCGAAGCTGGACGTCAACATCGACTACTTCAACAGCGCCTGCATCGCGCTGACCGCGTACACCTCGGCGTTCATCTGCGAGGTGGTCCGCTCCGGCGTGAACACGGTAGCCACCGGACAGGCCGAGGCGGCCCGCGCGCTGGGCATGACATTCGCCCAGGTGCTGACGCTGATCGTGCTGCCGCAGGCACTGCGGGCCATGGTCCCGCCCATGATGAGCGTGCTCATCGCCATGCTGAAGAACACCACGATCGCCGCCGGCTTCTCCGTGCTGGAGGCCGGCGCCATCCCGGCGTACATGTCGGAACGGGGTGAGCCGCAGTTCATCGTGCTCACCTGGATCGTGATCGGCTTCCTCATCCTGATCCTCCCGCTGGTGGTGCTCCAGCGGGTCCTCGAGCGCAAGTGGGCGGTGGCCCGATGAGCAGCAGCAGCGTCCTCTACGACATCCCCGGCCCGAAGGCCCGGCTGCGCAACCGGATCCTCGGCATCGTCTCGATCGCCGCGATCGTCGCGCTGCTCGCCTTCGTGGTCTACAAGTTCGACCAGACCGGCCAGTTCGAGGCCCGCAAGTGGGAACAGTTCCAGTACGCGGCCGTACAGCGGGAGCTGCTGAACGGCCTCTGGGCCACGCTGAAGGTCGCCGCCGTCGCCACCGTGCTGGCACTGCTGTTCGGCGCGTTCTTCGCCAGCGCCCGGCTCAGCGACAAGGTGTTGTTCCGGGCGCCCGCCACGTTCGTGGTGGAGCTGTTCCGGGCCATCCCGCTGCTGATCCTGATCTTCTTCGGCTACTACGTGCCGTTGCAGTACGGCTGGCCGATCGACAAGTTCTGGGCGCTGGTCATCGGTTTGACGCTCTACAACGGCTCGGTGCTGGCGGAGATCTTCCGCGCCGGCATCAACGCCGTGCCGTACGGGCAGTCCGAGGGCGCGTACGCGATCGGCATGCGCAAGAACCAGGTGCTGCGGCTGATCCTGCTGCCGCAGGCGTTCCGGTCGATGCTCCCGGCGATCGTGAGCCAGCTCGTCGTGCTGCTCAAGGACACCGCGCTCGGCTTCATCATCACGTACCCCGAGCTGCTCTTCGTGGGCAAGCAGATCGGCGGCCGGCTGGCGTTCGGCCTGCCGTACGTCCCGACGTACCTGATCGTCGCGGCCATCTACATCAGCATCTGCGGCCTGCTGTCGGTGCTGGCCTGGTGGCTGCAGAAGCGGCTCACCCGGCTGCCGCGCACCGCGGCCAAGCCGCTGCCGGCGACGCAGACCGACGGCGGCACCGGCGTCACGCCTCTGTGAGTCGACGGACACGCAACGGGCGGGTGGGGTTCTCCCCCACCCGCCCGTTCTCCGTCTTGCCGCCGCTCAGCGGGCGATCTCGGTGACCCGGGACTCGCGCACCACTGTCACCCGGATCTGACCCGGATAGGTCAGCTCCTCCTCGATCTGCTTGGCCACGTCCCGGGCCAGCACCGCCGCGCCGATGTCGTCCACGTCGTCCGGCTTGACCATCACCCGGATCTCCCGGCCCGCCTGCATGGCGAAGACCTTCTCCACGCCCAGCTTGCCGGCCGCGATCTCCTCGATCCGCTCCAGCCGCTTGACGTACGCCTCGAGGCTCTCCCGCCGCGCGCCCGGCCGCCCGCCCGAGCAGGCGTCCGACGCCTGGGTGAGCACCGCCTCGATGGTCTGCGGCGGCACCTCGTTGTGGTGCGCCTCGATGGCGTGCACGACGTCCTCGCTCTCGCCGTACTTGCGGGCCACGTCCGCGCCGATGATGGCGTGGCTGCCCTCCACCTCGTGGGTGAGCGCCTTGCCGATGTCGTGCAGGAACGCGCACCGCTTGATCGTCGGCACGTCCAGCCGCAGCTCGGCGGCCATCACCCCGGCGATGTGCGCGGTCTCCACCAGGTGCTTGAGCACGTTCTGACCGTACGACGTCCGGTAGCGCAACCGGCCCAGCAGCGTGACCAGCTCCGGGTGGATCTCGGTGATGCCGACTTCGACCAGCGCGTCCTCGGCGGCCCGGAGGCACAGCTCCTCCACCTCCTGCCGGGCCAGGTCGTAGACCTCCTCGATCCGGTGCGGGTGGATCCGGCCGTCGAGCACCAGCTTCTCCAGCGTGACCCGGCCGACCTCCCGGCGTACCGGGTCGAAGCACGACAGCAGCACCGCCTCGGGCGTGTCGTCGATGATCAGGTTGACGCCGGTGACCGACTCGAAGGCGCGGATGTTGCGCCCCTCCCGGCCGATGATGCGCCCCTTCATCTCGTCGCCGGGCAGGTGCAGCACGCTGACCACGCTCTCCGCGGTCTGCTCGCTGGCCACCCGCTGGATGGCGTCCACCACGATGTTGCGGGCGCGCTGCTCGGCGCTGCCCCGGGCGTCCGCCTCGATCTCCCGGACCAGCAGCGCGGCCTCCCGCTTCGCCTGCCCCTCGATCGACTCGACCAGCTCGACACGGGCCGCGTCGGCGGTCAGCCCGGCCACCCGCTCCAGCTCCCGGCGGCGCTGCTCCTCCACCTCGGTCAGCGCCCGCTCGCGCTCGGCCAGGGCGGCCTCCCGGTCGGCGAGCGCCGCGGTCGCGGCGGTGAGCTGCCGCTCCCGCTCGGCCAGCCGCTCCACCTCCTCGGTGTGCAGCCGCTCCCGCTCGTCCATCCGGGCGGCCCGGCGTTCCACCTCGGCCGCCTGCTCCCGGGTGGTGGCGGCCAGCACCGCCACCTCCCGCTCGCCGCTGCGCCGCGCGGTGGCGCGCAACTGCTCGGCGTCCGCCTCAGCCTGCTTGTGCGCCCGTTCCAGCACCGTGTCCGCCTCGGTGCGGGCGTCGTCGAGCACCCGCCGCGCCTCGGCCCGGGCCGCCTTCGCCTCCGCCTTGGCGGCAGCCGCCTCGGCCCGCGCCGCCGACGCCGCGGACTTCGCCACGTCGATGGTGCTGTTCACCTCGTCGGCGGCCGTCCGCAACGCCGCGAGGGACTGCTCCTGCCGGTCTTTCTCCGCGATGAAGGCCGGGTCCTCCGGTGCGGGCGCGAGGCTGAGCCGCTTGAGGGTGCGCACGCCGAACAGCACGGCGCCGACCACCACCACGACCAGCAGCAGCACGACCAGAAGGAGGACGACGTCGAAGGCGCTCATCGAGCCGCTCCGCACCGGTACGCGGACGCGCTCGTCCGCCGGGCTCCGGCGTCGTACTTCCGCCCTGCTCCGGTGGCCCGACGGGCGTTGCTGTGCTGCCCCGCTCCGGTGGCCCGGGCGGCGTCGCCGGTCCGTCTGGGCTCGGTGGCCACGCTGTCACCCGCCCGGGAGGGATCGGGGCCGTGTGGCAGACCGCCGGTGAACCTGTGCCGCCCTGCCATGGCCGCCTCCCCCTGAACGTCGGCGCCGCAGGACACGCGCGAAGGACACGCGCCTGCGGCTCTGGACGCCCGACCGGAGCGGCTGGCTGTGGGCAGCTTTCCGTCGGCGGTGTCCCCTGCGGGGCACCGCTGGCGGGCCGGTTGCAGTTGTCGGAGGCTCCGGAGGCTCCGGAGCGCCCGTCAAGGGCCGGTGTAGCTGGCCAAAGTGATGCTGTTCTGTTACGAGATCTATGTTGTGCGCTTAGCCTGCGCTGGTCGGGCAAAGTGAGCCTGTATGGCGAGGCTAGGTCGCGAGGGGCCGTTCGGTCAAGGAGTCATGATCAAACCACCCGGACGGAGAGAAGTTGCAGCGTCACTCAGTGGTGATCAGATGACGGACAGGCCGGGACAAACCCCGTCGCGCAGCGCTACCTCTCGCCGCCCCC
>NZ_WBKS01000137.1:0-15611 GCF_008868145.1 Micromonospora sp. AMSO1212t | reverse complement strand
CCCACCCCCTCTCCCGGCCCAGCCTGCGTGATCAAGGAGTTCGCGTCCGGGAAACCGTGCCCGGCGGACGCAAACTCCTTGATCACCGGGCGGGAGGTGAGTGGGTGAGTGGTCAGACCAGGGCTCGGTCGCGGCCGGCGGGGAAGCGGTCCAGGACGCCGGTGTTCGCCAGCGCGCGGGTGAGGGCCACCGCGCCCAGGCCGGCCACCAGCAGGCAACTGAGCACACCGAAGGCGATGTAGGGCAGCCGGAAGGTCGTCCAGCTCGTGCCCGGGTACCAGTACAGGGCGTCGAACAGCGTGGCGAAGAGGCCGCCGCACGCGCCGGCGAGCGCCGCCGTGAGCGGCCGGTAGAGGCGGTACCGGGTGGCCGCGAAGACCGCCTCGACGCCCAGGCCCTGCACCGCGCCCTGGAGGATCGCCATCGCGCCGTACGGGGAGCCGAGCAGCACCGAGACGGTCGAGGCGACGGTCTCGGTGAGCAGCGCCGCACCCGGCTTGCGCACGATCAGCGCGCTCAGCACGGCCGGGATGAGCCAGACGCCGTACATCACCGACTGGAGCGGGGCGAAGAAGGCGAACGGCCCGTCGCTGCCCTTCCAGAGGATGTTCCAGAGCTGGAACACAACGCCGAAGGCGACGGCGATGACCGAGGCGACGACGATGTCGACGGTACGCCAGCGGTTGCTGTCGGTACGGTTCACGGTTGGCTCCCAGTTCGTCGAGGTGAACCAGGAGAAGACGCACGCCGCGCCCGGTGGTCACCGGACGGCGACGCGGCTGGAGGTCGACCGAACTCCCTGCGCTGGCATTACCCAGATCAGGTTCGAGGGTCTGCGGGCATCGGCCCGCACTCTCAGCGCTGTGCGCTCCCCTGTCGGATGTGAAGTTGTCTCGTCGCAGACGCTAGCACCGACGACGGGCCCCGGCCCAGCAGGGCGAGTGTCGGTATGGTGGCGATCATGCTGGTGGATGCGCGGGGACTGACGTTCGAGGTACGCGCCGGCGGCCCCGAGGGCGGTGACCCCGTCCTGCTGCTGCACGGCTTCCCGCAGCACTCCGGCGAGTGGGACGCGGTCACGCCCGCGCTGCACGCCGCCGGGCTGCGCACGTACGCGCTCGACCAGCGCGGCTACTCGCCCGGCGCGCGTCCGGCGGACGTCGGGGCGTACCGGATCCCGGAGCTGGTGGCCGACGCGGCGGCGGTGCTGGACGCGCTCGGGGTGACCCGCGCGCACGTGGTGGGCCACGACTGGGGCGCGATCGTGGCGTGGGGCCTGGCGGCGGCGCACCCGGAGCGGGTGCGGACGCTGACCGCGGTGTCGGTGCCGCACCCGGCCGCCATGGGCCACGCGCTCGCCACCGACCACCGGCAGAAGGTCAAGTCCGCCTACATCGCGTTGTTCCGCAAGCCCGGTACGGCGGAGAAGGTGCTGCTGGCGTGGAACGGCGCGACGCTGCGCAAGCTGATGAGCGGAGTGGGCGGCGCCGGCGAGGTGGCCCGGTACGCCGAGCCGATGCGCGAGCCGGGGGCGTTGACGGCGGCGCTGAACTGGTACCGCGCGATGACCGGGACGGACATGAAGGCGGTCGCCCCTGTCGGGGTGCCCACCACGTTCGTCTGGAGCGACAAGGACGTGGCGATCGGCCGGACGGCCGCGCAGGCGTGCGCCGCGCACGTCACCGGTGACTACCGGTTCGTGGTGCTGCCCGGGGTCAGTCACTGGATCCCGGACGAGGCGCCCGGCCCGCTGGCCGAGGCGATCCTCGCCCGGTGCGCAGGAACGGAGGAAGCATGACGGTGAGCGCCGACGCGTACCTGGCGGTGGTGACCGAGACGATCGGCCGGGTCGCGGCCGAGCAGCGACAGAACGTGGCCGACGCGGCCGACCTGATCGCGGCGGCGCTGCAGGCCGACGGCGTGGTGCACGCGTTCGGCACCGGGCACTCCGAGGCGCTGGCCATGGAGATCGCCGGGCGGGCCGGCGGCCTGGTGCCCACCAACCGGATCGCGCTGCGTGACCTGGTGCTGGTCGGCGGCGACCCGGCCGACGTCCTCGGCCCGAAGCTGGAACGCGACCCGGCGGTGGCGCACCGCCTCTACGAGCTGGCGCCGATCCGGCCGCAGGATGTGTTCGTGCTGGCCTCGAACTCGGGGGTGAACGGCGCGATGGTCGAGTTCGCGTCCGTCGTGAAGGAACGCGGGCACGGCCTGGTGGCGATCACCTCGGCGCAGCACTCGGGCCGGATGACGTCGCGGCACCCGTCCGGCCGCAAGCTCGCCGACTTCGCCGACGTGGTGCTGGACAACGGCGCCCCGTACGGCGACGCCACGCTGCCGCTGCCCGGCGGCGGCGCGGTCGGCGCGGTCTCCTCGATCACGGCGGCGCTGCTCGCCCAGCAGATCGTCGCCGAGGTGGTGGCCCGGCTGGTCGCGGCGGGGCAGCGCCCGCCGGTCTACCTGTCCGCGAACATCACCGGCGGCGACGAGCACAACGCCGAGCTGGAGGCACGGTACGCGGGCCGCATCCGCCGGGGATCCTGAACCGGTTTCGTGATCAGCCGTACGGGGCACAGCCGGTGCTGCCGGTGGGCGTTCACCCGCCGGCCGTGCCGTCTCCCGGGGAGGTCCGCGAGTGTCGAAGGAATCCGAGAAGCAGCGCTGGCAGCGCAACTTCGCCGATCTGTTGCAGGAGCTGCGGGTCGCGCAGACCGGCGTGCAGATCCTCTTCGCCTTCCTGCTGACGCTGCCGTTCAGCAACGGGTTCGGCCGTACCACGGAGTTCCAGCGCGACGTCTACATCCTGGCGCTGCTGACCGCCGCCGCGTCCGCCGCGATGATCATCTCTCCGGTCGCGTTCCACCGGGCGTTGTTCCGGCAGGGCCGCAAGCCGGAGCTGGTCCGGTTCGCCCACCGGATGGCCACCGGCGGCCTGTTCTTCATGCTGATCGCGATGGTCAGCTCGGTCCTGCTGGTCACCGACTTCGTGCTGGACCGGCCGATCGCGTTCCTGCTCAGCGCGCTCACCGGCCTGTGGTTCCTGATCTTCTGGGCGATCCTGCCGTTCAGCCGGCGCAACTGGGGTGAGGACGACATCGACGACGAGGACGACAACCCTCAGTCGCTCACCGACTGACGTCCGCCAAATCGGACGTGCACGCAGCGCTACCCCTGGGTAACACCCGGGGGTAGCGTCGTTTTCGTCGAGCGCGTCGACGCAGCCGGACCGACGAGGAGGCAGCCGTGACCACGACACAGAACAGCCGGCCCGAGTCACCCGACGGCGCGGGACCGCTGCCCACCGAGGCGGGCCAGGTCTCCGAGAAGGAGGCCCGCCAGGTCGCCGAGGCGGCCCGCGAGTCGGCCTGGGACCGGCCCAGCTTCGGCAAGGAGTTGTTCCTCGGCCGGTTCCGGCTCGACCTGATCGACCCGTGGCCCCGCCCCGACCCGGCCGAGGTGGCCCGCGCCGACGAGTTCCTCGGCGCGCTGCGCGCGTACCTGACGTCAGAGGTGGACGGTGAGGCGATCGAACGGGACGCGCGCATCCCCGACGAGGTGTTCCACGGCCTGGCCGGGCTCGGCACGTTCGGCATGAAGATCGACCGTAGACACGGCGGGCTCGGGCTGAGCAACCTGCACTACTGCCGGGCGCTGATGCTCGTCGGCTCGGTGAACCCGGCGGTCAGCGCGCTGCTCTCCGCGCACCAGTCGATCGGCGTGCCGCAGCCGCTGAAGATGTTCGGCACACCCGAGCAGAAGGAGCGGTTCCTGCCCCGGCTCGCCGCCGGTGAGGTCTCCGCGTTCCTGCTCACCGAACCGGACGTCGGTTCCGACCCGGCCCGGCTCGCCACCACCGCCGAGCCCACAGCCGACGGCACCGGCTACCGGCTCAACGGGGTGAAGCTCTGGGCCACCAACGGCACGCTCGCCACACTGCTCGTGGTGATGGCCCGGGTGCCGGCCTCCGAGGGGCGGCGCGGCGGCATCACCGCGTTCGTGGTGGAGGGCGACAGCGACGGCATCACCGTGGAGCGGCGCAACTCCTTCGTCGGACTGCGCGGCCTGGAGAACAGCCTCACCCGGTTCCACGACGTGTTCGTGCCCGAGGAGAACGTGATCGGCGGCGAGGGCAAGGGCCTCAAGATCGCGTTGACCACGTTGAACACCGGCCGGCTCTCGCTGCCCGCCATGTGCGTCGGGGCCGGCAAGTGGGCGCTCAACGTGGCCCGGGAGTGGGCGGCGGACCGGGTCCAGTGGGGCCGTCCGGTGGGCGAGCACGAGGCGGTGGCGAAGAAGCTGTCCTTCATCGCCGCCACCACGTACGGCATGGAGTCGATGCTCGACCTGTCCTGCATGCTCGCCGACGACGACCGCAACGACATCCGGATCGAGGCGGCGCTGGTCAAGCTCTACGCCAGCGAGATGGCCTGGCGGATCGCCGACGAGCTGATCCAGATCCGCGGTGGCCGCGGCTACGAGACGGCCGACTCGCTCGCCGCCCGGGGAGAGCGGCCGGCCGCCGTCGAGCAGCTCCTGCGCGACCTGCGGATCAACCGGATCTTCGAGGGCTCCACCGAGATCATGCACCTGCTGATCGCCCGCGAGGCGGTCGACGCGCACCTGTCGGTGGCGGGCGACATCATCGACCCGGACGCGGGGCTGGGCCGCAAGGCCAGAGCGGGCGCGCGGGCCGGCGCCTTCTACGCGAAGTGGCTGCCCACGCTCGCCGTCGGCAAGGGGCAGACGCCCGGGGCGTACCAGGAGTTCGGGCCGCTGGCCGGGCACCTGCGCCACGTCGAGCGGGCGTCACGCAAGTTGGCCCGGTCGACGTTCTACGCGATGTCCCGGTGGCAGGGGAAGATGGAGCGCAAGCAGGCGTTCCTCGGCCGGGTGGTGGACATCGGCGCGGAGCTGTTCGCGATGAGCGCGGTCTGCGTCCGGGCCTACGCCGAGCGGGACGATCACCCGGAGAACGTCGAGCTGGCCGACCTGTTCTGCCGTCAGGCGCGGCTGCGTGTCGACGAGCTGTTCACCGGCCTGTGGTCGAACACCGACTCGGTCGACGTGGCCGCCGCAAAGCGCATCGTCGCCGGCCGGTACGCCTCGCTGGAGGACGGTGTCGTCACCCCGCCCGCCGACCTTCCGTGGGTGGCCCGCTGGGAACCGGGGCCGTCCACCGAGCAGGACGTCCGTCGTCGCATCCCGCCCGCCGGCTGACCGGAGCGCCCCGGTGGCCGTCCCGCCCGGACGGCCGCCGCGGCGGTCAGCGCGCGATGGCCCAGGCCAGGATGCCGGCCAGGATCAGGCCGTTGAGCCCGGCCAGCACCAGGTACGCCGACGGCGGGATCTTGCGGCCCTTGCGGACGAAACTCACCAGCACGCCCGCGTACGCCAGCAGCAGTACGGCGACGACGATCAGGAAGTACAGCACCGGCACACCTTACCGGCCGCCGCGCAGCCCCAGTTCGCGCAGCTCCAGCGCGGCGAGCGCGTCGACTGTCGCGTCGTCGCCGCGCCGCCACGCCTCGGCGACGTCGGGCGCGATCCGGGTCAGCTTCGACAGCGGCTGACCGGCCAGCGCGCGCAGCGCCAGCAGGTCCCGCCCGGCCGGTGCGCCGGCCAGGGCCTTCGCCGCGCCCGCCCGGCGCATCCAGCGCAGGCGCAGCGGCAGCCAGCCGAACAGCACCAGGCCGAGCGGGAACACCAGCACCGCGATGGTCAGCGCGAGCGCGAGCTGCCCGACCAGCTCCTGCTGGTCGCGGCCCGCCTCGGCGACCGACCGGGCGGCCTCGGCGGCGCGGGTGAACGGCGCGGTCAGCTCGTCGCCGACGATCGGCACCCGGCCGACCTTGCCGCCGGCGTCGGCCAGGTTGTCGGCGAGTCCACCGCCGGCCCCCTCCAGCTTCTGCCCGGGTACGGCGAGCTTCTCGACCAGGTCGTGCAGCCACAGCGCGAAGCGGATCGCGGCGTACACCCAGACGACCACGAGCAGGTCGGTGAGGAACTGGCGGACGGCGGTCGGAAAACGGTCGGCGTAGATCTTCACGCCGGACAGCGTCCCACGGGACGGGCGCGTCGGCACCTGGCCGATTTCCCGCTCAGTGCGACCCTTCGCCGGCGTGACTGACCGCGTCCGCCACGATGTGCGCGACGTGGTCGTCGACCAGGGCGTACGCGATCTCCCGGCCGCGCCGCGACCCGCGCACCACCCCGGCGCCCCGCAGCACCCGCAGGTGCTGGGAGACCAGCGGCTGAGGGGCGCCGAGCTTCTCGACCAGCTCGTGCACGCAGCGTTCGCCCTCGGCCAGCTCGCTGACGATCGCGAGCCGGATCGGGGCCGAGAGGGCGCGCAGCAGGTCACCCGCACCCTCGAAGGCGTCGTACCCGTTCGTGCCGGTCACCCTGTAACGGTAACCAATCCCAGCTGCGCCGGCGGGTAGGGCCTCATCGCAGCAGCACCTCGTGCTCGGCCGGCTCGGACGGCGGCGTGACCCGGTCGGCCCGTGCCCGCCGCCGCAGCGCCCGCACACCGGCCGCCGCGAGCGCGACCAGCAGGAACGAGCCGATCGCCACGAGCACCACCGACGCGCCGGGCGCGGTGTCGGCGGTGGCCGCCACCCAGACCCCGGCACCGGCGGCGAACAGGCCCAGCGCCATGGCCGCCGTCATGGTCGACCGGAAGCCCCTCGTCACCTGCTGCGCGGCGGCGACCGGCACCACCATCAGCGCGCTGATCAGCAGCACCCCGACCGCCCGCATGGCGATGGTCACGGTGACCGCGGTGCCGACCGCGATGAGCAGGTTCAGCGCCCGAACCGGCAGGCCGGACACCCGGGCGTACTCCTCGTCGTGGCACACCGCGAACAGCGCCGGGCGCAGCACCAGCATGGTCACCAGCAGCACCACGCCGAGCACGCCGATGGTGATCAGATCGGTCCGGGAGGTGGTGGTCAGCGACCCGAACAGGTACGCGTTGAGCGACCCGCTGCTGGCGTCGGAGAGCCCGACCAGCATCACGCCACCGGCGATGCCGCCGTAGAACAGCAACGCCAGCGCCAGGTCACCGGAGGTGCGCCCGTACGCGCGGACCAGCTCGATCACCACCGCGCCGAGCGTCGCGGCGATCACCGCCACCAGCACGGGGGAGCGGTTGAGCAGCAGTCCCGCGCCGACGCCGGTGAGCGCCACGTGCCCGAGCCCGTCGCCGATCAACGCCAGCCGGCGCTGCACCAGGTAGATGCCGAGCGCCGGGGCGGCCAGCCCGATGATCAGCGCGCCGACCAGGGCGCGGAGCATGAAGTCGTACTGGAAGAGATCCATCTCAGATGCCTGTCCAGAGCCGGGCGGGCTCCTCGTCGCAGTGCGGGTGCACGTGCTCGTGGTCCGGGTCGGCGTGGTGGCCGGCCGGTTCGGGCACCGCGCCGTCGTGGGCGATCCCGCCCTGGTGCACCACCACGGCCCGGCTGATCAGCGGGCGCAGCGGACCCAGCTCGTGCGCGACGAGCAGCACGGTGCCCCCACCGTCGCGGAACGTGCGCAGCGCCCCGGCGAACGCCTCCTGGCTGGCCGCGTCCACCCCGGCGGTCGGCTCGTCGAGCACCAGCAGCTCCGGCTCGCCGGCGAGCGCGCGGGCGATCAGGGTGCGCTGCTGCTGGCCGCCGGAGAGCGTGGACACCGGGTCACCGGCCCGGTCGGCGAGCCCGACCGCGTCCAGCGCCGCCTCCACCGCCTCCCGGTCCGCCCGCCCGGCGGGCCGCAGCACGCCCCGGCGGGCCAGCCGCCCGGACGCCACCACCTCGCGCACTGTGGCCGGCACTCCGCTGCCCGCGCCGAGTCGCTGCGGCACGTACCCGATGCGGTGCCACTGCCGGAAGCGGCGCTGCGGCGTGCCGAACAGGGCGACCGACCCGGCGCCGACCGGCACCAGGCCGAGCGCGGCGCGCACGAGCGTCGACTTGCCGGAGCCGTTGGCGCCGAGCACGGCGACCACCTCGGAAGCGGTCACTGTCAACGAGACGTCACGCAGCACCGGGCGGCCGTCGTAGCCGACCGTGGCGTGCGCGATCTCGATCACGGGTGGGGTCATGAACAGTCCAGAGCGGTTCGCAGGGTCTGCAGGTTGGTGCGCATCGCGGAGAGGTAGTCGCCGTCGGCGGGCGGACCCTCCAGCGGGTCCAGGACAGCCGTCTTCGCCCCGACCTCACGGGCGATCGTCTCGGCCACCTTCGGGCTGACCAGCGTCTCGAAGAAGATCGTGCCGGCCTGGTGCTCCCGGGCCTCCTCGGCGACCTCGGCGAGGCGCTTGGGGGACGGCTCGGACTCCGGGGTGAGCCCGCTGATGCCGATCTGCTCCAGCTGGTAGCGCTCCGTCAGGTAGCCGAACGCGGTGTGGCTGGTCACGATCTCCCGGCGCTGGCAGGTGCGCAGGCCGTCGGCGTACTCGGTGTCCAGCTTCGTCAGCTCGGTGCGCAGCGCGCCGGCGCGGGCGGTGTAGTCGGCGGCGTGGTCCGGGTCGGCCTTGCCGAGCCGCTCGGCGAGCTTGTCGCCGATGGTGGCCAGCCGGGTCGGGTCGAGCCAGACGTGTGGGTCCTTGCCGCCGCCCTCGTCGGCGTGCCCGGCCTCGCCCTCGTGGTCGTGGTCGTGGCCACCGGCGGCCGCGTCCAGCAGCGGCGTCACGCCCGCCACGTCGAACGCGCGGTCGCCGCCGTTCTGCTCCACCGCCTCGTCCACCGCCGGCTGGAAGCCGCTGAGGTAGACGACCACGTCGGCGTCGACGACCTGGCCGACCTGCCGCGGGTTGAGTTCCAGGTCGTGCGGCTCGGCGCCGGGCTTGGTGAGGTTGCTGACCGCGACCGTGTCGCCGCCGATCCGCTCGGCCAGGAACTGGAGCGGATAGAACGCGGCCACCACGTCGACCTTGCCCGGCTCGCTCGCGCCGCCTGTGCCGTCCGCGCAGGCGGTCAGGCCGCCGGTGGCGAGCAGGGCGGTGGCTGCGGCGGTCAGGATGCGGCGCGGTGCACGAACGGTCATGGGCTCAACTGTCCGCGACAACGAAAACTATTGTCAAAAACGCATGATTGCATGTCAGCGCAGGTCAGCTCGGCTTCGTCAGGTCAGCCGACCATGAGCTTCGCCAGCGCCACCGCGATCAACAAGGTCAACATGACCAGCCGGAGCATCCGGGTCGCCGGGGCCTGCACCGGCCAGGTGACCGACATCAGCCAGACCAGCCCGCCGGCCAGCACGAGCAGCAGGAGGCCGCCCGCCGGGCCGGGCGCGAAGAGGCCGACAAGCACCAGGGCCAGCGCGGCCAGGAACACCGCCGTCGGGTTGAGCCGTGCCAACCGGGACAGCACAGGACTCTGCGTACGCTGCATGCCACAAACTCTACGAGGAGGAACGCCGTGCTGGTCACCAACCGGTTCGTGGTGGAAGCCGAAACGGTGGACGAGTTCACCCGGGAGGCGCACGGCGCGCTGACCGCGCTCGCCGCCCGCCCCGGCTACCTGCGCGGCGAACTGCTGCGGGCGCTCGACGATCCGGACCACTGGCTCCTGGTCACCGAGTGGGAGTCGGTCGGTGCGTACCGGCGGGCGCTCGGCGGGTTCGACGTCAAGGTCACCGCCGTGCCGCTGCTCGCCCGATCGGTGGACGAGCCGTCGGCGTACGAGACGCTCGCCGGCGCCGCCCCCGAGGGGGAGATCGTCGTCGTCGCCAGCGATCGTGCCGCAGGTCCGTATCGCTGAGTGCCGGGGCACTACCCTGGCGCGTATGACCGCTCCCGGACCGGCCGCGCAACCCCCGCCATCCGTTCCGCCCGCGCCGCCGGCGGACCCCGGGGTGCCCGCGCCGCCGCAGGGGCCCGGCGCCGCGCCGCCGTTCGCCGCCCCGCCGACCGAGGGCGGGCGGACCCGGCTCTGGCTCGGCCTCGGCGCGGGCGCGCTCGCCGTGCTGATCTGCTGCGGCGGGGGCGGCGCGGCGGTGCTCGGCCTGGCGGTGAGCAACGCCCAGGCGATCGGCGAGCAGGGCCGGGCGGTCACGAACGACTACTACCAGGCGCTCGTGGCGCGGGAGTGGTCCAAAGCGTACGACACGCTCTGCGACGACATCCGCCGGCGCGAGCCCCGGCGGGAGTTCGAGCGACGGGTGTCCACCGAGCCGCAGATCTCCGGCTACCGGGTGGGCGAGGTCGACCTCACCACGCTCACCGTGCCGGTGGACGTCACGCTGGCCGGCGGCCGGCGGGAGGCGCAGACCGTGACGCTGGCGGCGGACCAGCAGACGGGCGGCGTGGAGGTCTGCGGGGTGAGCTGACCGGGCCCCGGTATTCTGCTGGGCTCGGGACGGACACGGTCGTACCGTTGTCCCGAACAGCCCGGTTCCATCCATCTCAACCGCGCCGACCGCCAGCCGGCGTAGGAGGAAACATGCCAGCCGACCGTATCGACGCCGTCACCAGCCTCGCCAAGCGCCGGGGCTTCGTCTTTCCCTCCAGCGAGATCTACGGGGGCACCCGGTCGGCGTGGGACTACGGTCCGCTCGGCGTCGAGCTGAAGGAGAACGTCCGCCGGCAGTGGTGGCGGACCATGGTGCAGCAGCGCGACGACGTCGTCGGCCTCGACTCGGCGGTCATCCTGGCCCGCAAGGTCTGGGAGGCCAGCGGCCACATCGCCGAGTTCGTCGACCCGCTGACCGAGTGCCAGTCCTGCCACAAGCGGTTCCGGGCCGACCACCTGGAAGAGGCGTACGAGGCCAAGCACGGCAAGCCGCTGACCTCGCTCACGGAGCTGAACTGCCCCAACTGCGGCAACAAGGGCACCTTCACCGAGCCGAAGATGTTCAACGGCCTGATGAAGACCTACCTGGGCCCGGTGGAGAGCGACGAGGGCATGCACTACCTGCGCCCGGAGACCGCCCAGGGCATCTTCGTCAACTACAAGAACGTGGAGACGGTCGCCCGCAAGAAGCCGCCGTTCGGCATCGCGCAGACCGGCAAGTCGTTCCGCAACGAGATCACCCCGGGCAACTTCATCTTCCGGACCCGCGAGTTCGAGCAGATGGAGATGGAGTTCTTCGTCGAGCCCGGCACCGACGAGCAGTGGCACGAGTACTGGCTTCAGGAGCGCTGGAACTGGTACCTCGACCTGGGCCTGTCCGAGGAGAACCTGCGCTTCTACGAGCACCCCAAGGAGAAGCTCTCCCACTACTCGAAGCGCACGGTCGACATCGAGTACCGGTTCCAGTTCGGCGGCACCGACTTCGCCGAGCTGGAGGGCATCGCCAACCGCACCGACTTCGACCTGTCCACGCACAGCAAGCACTCCGGCGTCGACCTGTCGTACTTCGACCAGGGCAAGGGCGAGCGCTGGGTGCCGTACGTGATCGAGCCGGCCGCCGGCCTCACCCGCGCGGTGCTGGCGTTCCTGCTCGAGGCGTACGACGAGGACGAGGCGCCGAACACCAAGGGCGGCGTGGACAAGCGCACAGTCATGCGCTTCGACCCGCGGCTGGCCCCGGTCAAGGTCGCGGTGCTGCCGCTGTCGCGCAACGAGGCGCTGTCGCCGAAGGCCAAGCAGCTCGCCGCCGACCTGCGCAAGCGCTGGGTGGTCGAGTTCGACGACTCGCAGGCGATCGGCCGCCGCTACCGCCGGCAGGACGAGATCGGCACGCCGTTCTGCGTCACTGTCGACTTCGACACGCTCGACGACAACGCGGTCACGGTCCGGAACCGGGACACCATGGCCCAGGAGCGCGTCTCCCTGGACCAGGTCGAGCGCTACCTGATCGAGCGCCTGCCCGGCTGCTGACGTCTCACCGAGAAGGGCGCCGTCGCCGACGGCGCCCTTCTCCGTGTCCGCCGGGCCGGACGACGGGTCGACGTGTCTGAATCCCACGAGCCCGGTGTCGTTAGCCGGCGGGAGCGCCGGGTAGCAGATCCCTCAGCGGCAGCGGAGGGGGCGAGATGCGGCAGGCGACCACCGGACCGTCCGCCACCCCGGCGCCCGCGGTGGTGGCGCATCGGTGGCCCACCGCCCTCGTCCTGGCCAGCGCCATGTTCCTGGTGCTGTTCGACAGCCTGGCGGTGGCCACCGCGCTGCCGCGCATCGGTGCCGAGTTCCACCTCGGCCCGGGCCGCCTCCAGTGGGTCGTGACGTTGTACTCGCTGAGCATCGGCGGCCTGCTGCTGCTCGGGGGCCGGCTCTGCGACCTGTGGGGGCGACGCCGGCTGATCGTCGTCAGCCTCGCGCTGGCCACTCTCGGCTCGGCTCTGGCCGGGCTGGCGACCGCGCTGTCCCCGCTGCTGCTCGGCCGGGTGTTGCAGGGCGCCGGCGCGGCCCTCGCCATTCCGGCGACCCTGGCGTCGGCGGCCACGTACTTCCCCGACGAGCCGTGGCGCAGCCGGGTGTTCGCGGTCGTCGCCGCCGCCGCGAACACGGCCGGTCTGGCCGGGGCGATCGTCGGCGGCCTGATCACGTCACACCTCGGCTGGCGCTGGGTCTTCCTGGCCACCGTGCCGGTCGGACTGGTGGCGATGGTGGCGGCCCGGCTGCTGCTGCCGGCGAGCCGGCCCGACCCGGGCGGCCGGCAGCGGCTGGATCTCGCCGGGGCGGTCCTCGCCACCGGCATGCTGCTCGCGCTGATCTTCGGCGCCAACCGGATCGCCGAGTCGGGTCCGGACCCGGTCGCGCTCGGCGCGGTCGCCGGCTCCCTGGTGCTGCTGTTCCTGCTGGTGCGCGTCGAGCGGCGGGTGGCCGACCCGCTGGTCCGGCCGTCCCTGCTCCGGTCGCGCCCGCTGGTCGCCGGTTGCCTCGCCTTCGCCGCCCACTCGGCCGCGTACGCGGTGGTGGTGGTCGTGGGCAGTCTCTACCTCCAGGAGGTCCACGGCCTGTCCCCGGCGGGCGCCGGGCTGGTGCTGGCCCCGGTGCTGCTCGGCGCGCTGGTCAGCGCCGCTCCGGCGGGCGCGCTGATCCGCAGGTTCGGCGCGCGGCGGGTCGTCGCGGTGGCGCTGGCCCTGTGCGCGGTCACGCTCGCACTGGTGGCGGTCAACGCGGGCGGTCCGCTGATCCTCGTCACGGCCATCCTGGTCGCCTGGGGGCTCAGCGCCGGTCCGATCTACGTCGGGCTGACCCGGGTGTGTGTCGGCGACGCGCCGCCGAGCGACCAGGGAACGGCCTCGGCGGTGTTCGAGTCGACCACCCACGTGGCCGGGGCGATCTCCGTGGCGGTCTTCCTCACACTGCTCGCCGCCGGGGTCGGCTACGGCGTCGTGCAGTTCGTCGGCGCCGTCGCGGGCGGGCTGGGCGTCCTCGCGCTGCTGCTGGTCATGCCGGCGGGGAAGTCCGGGACCACGCCGTCGCCCGCGCCGCAGCGGGTGGCGGCCCGGTAGGCGTCGATACCCGGGAACGCCTCCCTACACTGGTCAGGTGACCGCTGCGACCCTGCCCGCGTTGACCATCGGCCCGCACCGGGTGTGGCCGCCGGTGGTGCTCGCGCCGATGGCCGGGATCACCAACGTCGGCTTCCGCCGGCTCTGCCGTGAGCAGGGCGGCGGCATCTACGTCTGCGAGATGATCACCACCCGGGCGCTCGTCGAGCGGAACCCGAAGACGCTGCGCATGATCGCCTTCGGCGCCGAGGAGCAGCCCCGCAGCCTCCAGCTCTACGGCACCGACCCGGAGATCACCGCCGCCGCCGTGCGGATCGTGGTCGAACGCGACCTGGCCGACCACATCGACCTCAACTTCGGCTGCCCGGTGCCCAAGGTGACCCGCAAGGGCGGCGGCTCGGCCCTGCCGTGGCGCCGCCGGCTGTTCGCCCGGCTGGTCAAGGCCGCGGTGGACGCCGCGTCACCCGCCGGGGTGCCGGTCACCGTCAAGATGCGCAAGGGCATCGACGACGACCACCTGACGTACGTCGAGGCGGGGCTGGCGGCCCAGGACGCGGGCGTCGCGGCTGTCGCCCTGCACGGGCGTACGGCCGCGCAGCGCTACTCCGGCACCGCCGACTGGGACGCCATCGCCACGCTCAAGGCGGCGCTCGACGTGCCGGTGCTCGGCAACGGCGACATCTGGGAGGCCGACGACGCGCTGCGGATGGTCGCGCACACCGGCGTCGACGGTGTGGTGATCGGGCGCGGCTGCCTGGGCCGGCCGTGGCTGTTCGCCGACCTGGAGGCCGCGTTCAACGGGAGCCCCGAGCGGCGGCTGCCCAGCCTCGGCGAGGTGGCGGTGACCATGCGCCGGCACGCCGAGCTGCTGGTGGAGCAGTTCGTGGCGGGTGCCCGCAACCCGGCCCGGGGCGAGCGGGACGGCTGCACCGACTTCCGCAAGCACGTCGCCTGGTATCTGAAGGGCTTCCCCATCGGCAGCGAGCTGCGCCGGTCGCTCGCCATGATCGAGAGCCTGGCCCAGCTCGACGACCTGCTCGGCAAGCTCGACCCGGCCGTACCGTTCCCGGTGGAGAACCTCGGCCAGCCGCGCGGCCGCACCAACTCCCCGGGCAAGGTGTTCCTGCCCGACGGATGGCTGGCCAGCCGCGACGACGACACCCCGCCCGACGGCGCCGAGCTGGACGACTCCGGCGGCTGACCCCGGACACGCCGAAGGGCCCGACCCCCGTTCGGGGTCGGGCCCTTCGTGTTCGGTCAGGAGCTGTAGCCGCGGCTGGCGATCCAGTGCGCCAGGGCGTCCACGTCCATGCGGTACGAGGCCTGGTCCGGGTTCGCCGAGTCGGCGATCGTCACGACCTTGCCGCCGTCGCGGTAGCCGACCACGCTGATGTAGTGGCCACCCTCGAACGAGTGGGTGTTGCCGTCGGTGTCGGTCGCGGTGCCGGCGATGTTCGCCACCACGGCCCGGCCGTCGTCCACCGTGCGCACCACGTCGGCGCGCAGCTTCTCCACCTTCTCACCGGCCTTGTCCACCGGGATCTCGGTCGACTTGTAGACGTCCTTGCCGGTCTCCTTGTTCAGCACCGGGGTGATGTCGTTGATGGAGTTGGTGCCGTCCTCGGTGGTGCCCATCTCCTCGGCCATGGCGTGCACGTCGATGTTCTTGCCCTGCACGCTCAGCGCGTTACGGGCCGCGGCCGGGCCGCAGAAGTAGAAGTTGGGCTGAGCCTCGTAGCGCACGCCCAGCTCCCGCTCACCGTGCTTGCGGTCGTTGGTGACGACCTGGGCGGCGCGCTCGGCCGGGGTGGCCTGGGCGGCGATGGCGGGGCCGGCGATGCCACCAGCGGTGGCGGCGATACCGGCGACGGTCAGAGCGGTCTTGCGCAGCAGAGTGGTAGCCATGATCAGTTGCCTCTCCGTCGGGGGTACGCGGCGATGGGGGATGCCGCGAAGAAAGATCAGGTGGCCCGGTATGTGCGTCGGGCCGGTGGCTCGCTCGGGCGACCAGGGGACGGCCTGCTCCGGCGGCTCGGTGATGTAACGACCGGGGGTCCGGGGTCATTCCCGGGGCGCTGCCCGGCGGTGCGGCCTGCTCGACAGGCGCTGGCGGCCTGCTCGGCGGCCCGGTGATGTAACGACCGGCGTCCCGGCCTGATTCCCGGCCCGCTGGGCGGGCGGTCGGCGGGTGCGGCGCGGTCTGCCATGTACAACGCCCCGCACC
>NZ_WBKS01000136.1:0-15754 GCF_008868145.1 Micromonospora sp. AMSO1212t | reverse complement strand
TGCGGCCTCGCGTACCGCCTCGGCCAGCGCCACCAGGTCGTCCGTGGTGGGCGGCGGCGGCTCGAACTCGCCCTCGTGCCGCACCACGTCCCAGCCGCGCGGGGCGGTCAGGCTGCGGGCGTGCGGCTCACACAGGTCGTACGTGTGCGGTTCGGCGAACGCCGCGAGCGGGCCCACCACCGCTGTCGACTCGTTGTAGACATAGGTCAATGTGGCGACCGCTTGCCGGGGGCAGCCGTTACGGGAGCAGCGCCGTGGTGACCTCACGGCGGCAGGGTATCCCCATTACCGGGTCCGGCGCACCGCTTCGCGTTACGACACGCCCGTCATGGTGATCACAATTCCTCCGGTCGGCGCACCGGCACGCCGGACGGCCGCGCGACAGCGGGCGGGCCGCCGGCCCGGGCTACCCTGTGCGTCATGACGAGCCCCCAGAACCGCCGCCCCGGCTCCGGCCGGCGCACCCACCGTGACCGGCACGGTCGCGGGCTGCGCGGGCGGCTGGTGCCGGCCACGGTGCCGCTGGCGCGGACGAAGGCCGAGGTCTTCGACGATCTGGTGCTCGACACCGTGGAGACGCTCGAACGCCGGTTCGCCAAGGAGCTGGCCGGTGTGGAGTTCGCGGTCGAGGACGTCCCGCCGGATCTGAACGTCTACGACTCGGACGTGCTGGAGGACGGCGAGGTGCCGCTCGCCCGGCTGCTGCCGGGGCGGCCCGGCCGCCAGGAGGTGCCGCCGCGGATCGTGCTCTACCGGCGGCCGCTGGAGTTCCGCGCGATGGACCGCGAGGACCTCGCCGACCTGGTGCATGACGTGATCATCGAGCAGGTGGCGAATCTGCTCGGGGTCGATCCGGACGAGCTGGCCTGACCGGTTCGGCCGGACAGGTCGCCGCCACCCGGCCGGACCCCTCCGGCCGGACGGCGACCCGGGTCCGGGCGGCCCCCACCGCCCGTGGACCCGTACGCGGATCAGGCGGCTACCCGCCGCTTGAGCTTGCGCCGCTCCCGCTCGGAGAGGCCACCCCAGATCCCGAACCGCTCGTCGTGGCCGAGCGCGTACTCCAGGCATTCCGTCTTCACTTCGCACCGCGAGCAGATGCGCTTCGCCTCGCGGGTCGAGCCGCCCTTCTCGGGAAAGAACGCCTCCGGGTCGGTCTGCGAG
This sequence comes from Micromonospora sp. AMSO1212t, assembly GCF_008868145.1. NCBI lineage: Bacteria > Bacillati > Actinomycetota > Actinomycetes > Micromonosporales > Micromonosporaceae > Micromonospora > Micromonospora sp. AMSO1212t. The sequence goes on along the minus strand of NZ_WBKS01000136.1, from coordinate 14,590 downwards.
CAGAGCGCTCGCTCCTGCCACTCCGGCGCGTTCCCGAGCAGGTCGGCCACCTCGAGCTGGCCGTCCATCGATTGCCTCCTTGTCGCGCACCGGCGTCATTCGCCGCTGCAACCCCCCACGCGAAAGGCGTGCCTGTCCGTACGGTCACCATTTGTTGCGTTCCGTGCGAACAACCCCATTCAAATTACACGCGTGTAATGCGTGCGCCGTCAAGCCAAACTTGATAATGGAGTCGCCCTCCCGACACGTCCGGGACGACCGCCGCGGTCGCCCGTAGCCTCGCAACCTGCCCTATCGATTCAGACCCCGGACGAGTAACGCCCTCCCCGGCGAGTTGCCGGAAGTTTTCTGCCGTGGCGCATCGCCGACAGGCCGGCCGGACGCCCCCGCCGGCCGCTCGTACCAAGATCAGAATTGGTGGGGCAAAGGGTAACCCGCTTCCCGCGGTACCGCCCGTCGAGCCGTCCAACGCCGACCGCGCCCCGTCCATCATGTGGACGGGGCGCGGGTTCCGGCGCGACTGACGACTCAGTCCAAGCGGGCTGGCGAGCTGGTGGGCCAGACGAATTCGGCGACTGACCCGCCGGTGACCGAGATCGCGCCGGCGGACGTACTCTCGTCCCACCAGACGGTATAAACACCCGCCTCCAGATCCGGGTAGACGGCACTGTGGAACACACCGTCCCGGACGTGCCGCTCGCGTACGGCCGAGTGGGTCCGCGGGCCGTCGAGGTCCACGCGGCTGATCTCGATCTCCCGGCCGTGCAGGTCCCGCCCGGTGTGGATGATCAGTGCGCCCCGGTCGCCGCCGAGGTCGAGCACGACGCTGCCCACCTCCGACGGGCCGAGAGCGTGATGGTGTGACATCGGCCGCCTCCCGTCAGGACTTCTTCGCCTGCGGGTTGCCGAACCCGTCGTACGGCGTGCCGAGGAACGGGAAGTCGGCCAGGAACGGCGCTGTCACGTCGGCCGCGCTCAGGCCCGGCGTCACCGCCGCGGCGGCGGCGTCCGGCTGGAACGTCTTGTCGACCAGCGGCACGGTCAGCCCGGCGATGGCGCGCAGCGCGATCGTCACCACGTCGTCGGCGACGCGGCGCCCGTTGGGGAAGCCGGCCAGGTCACCGCCGAGCACGCCGAACCGGTCCGGCTTGCTGCTGGGCCGGATCGCCGTGTTCAGCCGCAGCATGTCCGCCTGGACGTCGCCTGTGGTGTTGGCGAAGCCGTCGATCAGTCCGGCCGGGACGCCGGTGAGCAGGATCGCCACCAGGTCCGCGCGTGGCTTCTTCGACTTGTTGAGCGCGTCCAGGTTTCCGAACACGCCCGGGTAGAGCGTGGGCAGCAGCGACGCCAGCTCGGGCCGCTCGACGAACCCGGCGAACCGCTTGTCCTCCGACGGCGGCAGGGTGTTCCAGACGTCCTTCCTGGACATCGGCACGATGACCTCGTTGAACAACGGGTTACCGAGTCGCGACACCTGGGTGAAGGGTCCAGCGGCGGTATCAGCGGCGACCCGGTCGCCGAGCACCCGCACCTGCTGGCGGGAGGCGCTGGTCCAGACCCCGATCGTCGAGGCGCGGTCGGCGTAGCCGTAGCGGGCCGCCTTGCGGCGTACCTGGTTCAGCGGCACCTGTACGGCGAGGCTGTGCACGTTGAGCCGGTCCAGCGCGTTCACCGGCTCGCCCTCGGTCCGGAACAGCTTCTTGCCGGCGACGTGCAGCTGCTGGAACGGCCGCAGCGTACCCAGGTCGAACACCGCGCCCAGGTCGACGAAGAAGCCGTCGGCCCGCTGGCCCGCGAACACCTTCTCGCCGGTCGACAGCTTGAACGTCGCCTGCCGGACCAGGTTCTGGTAGTTGGGCGTGGACAGCGGCCCGACGTTGCACGGCGGGCAGGGCAGTTTGTGCGCCAGCACACGGGCGCGGCCGTCCGCGATGCGGGTCAGCCGGTAGAACTGCCGCCGGTTCCAGTTCTTGCTCTCCAGCGACTCGATCGGCCCGGTGTTGTAGAGAAAACTGTTCTGGTTCGTGATCTCGGTAGTGAATTCGAAACGATAGGTGACGTCCGGATAACCGTCCCCGTCGTTGTCGATGTGAATCTCGTACCGGACGTCGTCACCGAACTCGAAGAAGTTCGGGCCGCCGGAGGGAAGCTGCAGCGGCACGTAGTTGGCGATCAACGTGACCGTGTCCGGCTGGCTCGGCGTGACGAACGCGTACAGGTCGGAACTGTCGGCTACCGGATCCTTGGCGATCTCCGGGGCCTCGCGGTGAGAGGACATGGCGGACGCACCTTCGTCGGGGAACGGAAAGCGGAACCGGCGCCGGGAGCCCGCGCCGGTGAAGGGGTGGGATCAGCGCCGGCCGGCGGCGCGCACCAGGCGGTCGGCCAGGCCGCGGTCGCGTACCTCGACCCGGTTGGTGCCGACGAAGACGTCCATGACGCCGGCGGCGGCGTCGCGGAGGTGGACCACGATCGGCTCGTCGCGCCGGCTCGCCGTGGGGGCGTTCTGCGCGGCGGACAGGCCCGGCACGGTGAGGGCGGCGGCGCCCAGTGTGGCGCTCGCCGCGGCGGTGAGCGTCTGCCTGCGGGTCAACCGCGGCCAGGTCCGCCGTTTCGGCGCCTCGGTGGTCTCGTCAGTGCTCATCGGCAACCTTTCCGGACCGGCGCCGCAGCGCCGCAGCGGGCCGGGCGCCCGGACACCGCCGGGCCCCGGTTCGGGGTCACCGGCGGCGGTCCTCGCCGAAACCGCCGCCGGCATCCACAGGTACGGCGTGCGGCGGGGAAAGGTTCGACCTCAGGCGCGGGCGTGACCGTACGCGGTCGTCCGCTTGCGGAACGGCCGTCCGGCGGCGGTGGCGATGGCCCGCAACTGCTCCTCGGTACGGGCCGAGCCGTTGCCGGAGCCGGCCATCCGGGAGATCGTCTCCTCCATCAGCGTGCCGCCGAGGTCGTTGCAGCCGCCGCGCAGCATCTCCACTGTGCCTTCGTCACCGAGCTTCACCCAGGAGCACTGGATGTTGTCGATCCGGCCGTGCAGCAGCAGCCGGGCCATCGCGTGCACCGCCCGGTTCTCCCGCCAGGTCGGGCCCGGGCGGGCGATACCGGCCAGGTAGATCGGCGCGTTCGTGTGCACGAACGGCAGCGCCACGAACTCGGTGAACCCGCCGGTACGGTCCTGCACGCCGGCCAGCACCCGGAAGTGGGCGAGCCACTGGCCCGGGTGGTCCACGTGGCCGTACATCATCGTGGAGCTGGACCGGATGCCCAGCTCGTGGGCCGTGCTCACCACGTCGACCCAGGCGGCGGCCGGCAGTTTGCCCTTGGTGAGCACCCAGCGCACGTCGTCGTCGAGGATCTCGGCGGCGGTGCCCGGGATGGTGTCCAGCCCGGCATCGCGGAGCTGGAGCAGCCACTCCCGCACCGGCACACCGGCCTTCGCCGCGGCGGTGACGATCTCCATCGGGGAGAACGCGTGCACGTGCATGCCGGGCACCCGCGCCTTGATCGCGCGAACGATGTCGGCGTAACCGGTCACCGGCATCTTCGGGTCGATGCCGCCCTGGAGGCAGACCTCGGTCGCGCCGGCCGCCCACGCCTCCTCGGCCCGGTCGGCCACCTGCGAAAGCGAGAGCCGGAACGCGTCGGCGTCGCTCTCCCGCTGGGCGAACGCGCAGAACCGGCAGCCCACATAGCAGACGTTCGTGAAATTGATGTTGCGGTTGACCACGTAGGTCACGTCGTCGCCGACCGCGTCCCGGCGAGCGTCGTCGGCCAGCCGGCACAGCTCGTCGAGCGCCGGGCCGTCCGCGCCGAACAGCGCCAGCGCCTTGGCCTCGTGCGCCGGCGTCAGCAGCGCCGCCGGGTCGTCCGCGGCCAGCCGCAGGCCCGCCCGCAGGTCGGCGTCCGCGCCACCACCCAGCGGTACGCCCGCGCGCGCCTCCGGCGCCACCTTGCCGGCCACCTCGGCCCAGTCGCCGTACACGCTGTCGAAGTCGCCCCGCCGGTCGTCGGTACGGCCGGTGACGTCGATGGTGACGTGCAGGTCGGTGCGGCCGCCGTACACCTCCTCCGGCTCCTGCCAGGGCCGTCCCACCGGGCGGGCCGCCTCGACCGCGAGCCCGGTGGCCGGGTCGGCGAGCGCGGTGACGTGCGGCAGCAGGCGCGGGTCCAGCCACGGCTCGCCCGCCCGGACGTACTCCGGGTAGACGGTCAGCCGCTCGCGCAGCGTGAACCCGGCACTCGCGGTACGCGCCGCCAGCTCGTCCAGGTGCGGCCAGGGCCGCTCCGGGTTGACGTGGTCGGGCGTGACCGGGGAGACGCCGCCCCAGTCGTCGATGCCGGCGCGCAGCAGCAGGTCGTACTCGCCCGCGATGAGGTTCGGCGGGGCCTGGATGCGGGCCTTCGGGCCGAGCAGCACCCGGGCCACGGCCACCGTGGCGGCCAGGTCGTGCAGCTCCGCGTCGGGCATGCCGCGCATCGCGGTGTCCGGCTTGGCGCGGAAGTTCTGCACGATCACCTCCTGGAGGTGGCCGTACTCCCGCATCGCCCGGCGGATCGCGAAGATCGCGTCGACCCGCTCGGCCCGGTTCTCACCGATGCCGATCAGGATGCCCGTGGTGAACGGCACCCCGACCCGGCCGGCGTCGTCGAGCACCCGCAGGCGTACCGCCGGTTCCTTGTCCGGCGAGCCGAAGTGCGGGCCGCCCGGTTCGGACCAGAGCCGGGTGGCGGTGGTCTCCAGCATCATGCCCATACTCGGCGCGACCGGCTTGAGCCGCTGCAACTCCGACCAGGTGAGCACGCCCGGGTTGAGGTGGGGCAGCAGGCCGGTCTCCTCCAGCACCGCCACCGCGCAGGCGCGCAGGTAGTCGAGCGTCGAGTCGTACCCCCGCTCGTCCAGCCACCGGCGGGCCGCCGGCCACCGCTCCTCGGGCCGGTCGCCGAGCGTGAACAGCGCCTCCTTGCAGCCCTGCGCGGCGCCCTCGCGGGCGATCGCCAGCACCTCGTCACGTTCCAGGTAGGCGGCGGGCAGCCGGTGCGGCACGGTGGCGAACGTGCAGTAGTGGCAGCGGTCCCGGCAGAGCCGGGTCAGCGGGATGAAGACCTTCTTCGAGTACGTCACCACACCCGGCCGCCCGGCGTCGCGCAGCCCGGCGTCGCGGATGTCGCCGGCGATCCGGAGCAGGTCGTCGAGCATCGGCCCGCGGGCGGCCAGCAGCGCGCCGGCCTCGCCGGCGTCGAGCGCCCGGCCGGTGGCGGCCCGCCCCAGTGCCCGCCGGATGCTCGCCTCGGTCGGTTCGGGGTCGCTGCGATCAACCATCCGCCCAGCCTAAGCGCTGCCGGGCGGCCGGATGCCCGCCCCCGGTCGCGGTCCGGGCAACGGGACGGCTCCGGTGGCCTGCCGCACAGCGGCGGGCCGAGGTGGCGGCGGGCGACGGTGAGGCGTCGCCCGCCGCGCGGATCTCAGCGGGGCTGGTTCGGGTCCTCGCGGTCGAACCGCTGGGTGCGCTCGTCGTCGGCGGCGGGCGACGGCGCACCCGGCTCGGCGGACTGGCGCGGGATCGCCTGCGTCGGGTCGGCCGACGGCGGCTGGCCGAACGGCGGCGCGGGCTGCGGCGAGCCGTACTGCGGCGGCTGCTGCGGACCGGCGTACGGCGAGCCGGACTGCGGGTCGGCGGACGGCGGGCCGGACTGCGGCGCGTGCGGCGGGGCGGTGTTGAACGGGGGCGCCGACTGCGGCTGCCCGTACGGGCCGGGCTGCTGCGGCCAGCCGGGCGGCGGCGAGCCGGCCTGCGGGTAGCCCTGGCCGGGCTGCTGCGGGTAGCCGCCCGGACCGGGGTAGCCGCCGGGCTGACCCGGCTGCTGCGGCCAGCCGGGCTGGGCCTGGCCGTACACGCCGGGCTGCGGCTTGGGCTTCGGCACGTAGTAGAGCGTGCGCCAGATCTTGAACACCACGAACGCGGCGACCGCGAAGACGGCCAGCCAGGCCGCGCGGGTGAGCAGACCGAGGAACGCGTCCAGCACCTCACCGTCGGCGAGCCGGCCGACCAGCCAGATCAGGAACGTCAGCGCGCCGAACACGGCGGACACGGCGTACTCGACCAGCGCCACCTGGGTGATCAGCTTGGCCTTCGGCACGACCGGGAGGATCACGGTGGCGATCAGGACCGCGAGCAGCGGCAGGACCGTCGACTCCAGGCCGATGAAGGTGAAATACGTGCTCCCGGCCCGGCCGCTGGCCGTGCTGTAGTCGTCGACCGGTAGCAGGCGCACCAGGCCGACGAAGAGCAGCACGGCGTTGGCGCCGAGAAGGACGAGCGCGGCCAGTTCGCGCAACGGCTTGATCAACTGGCTGGCCTGCGTGGCGTCGCCGGACGCGGGCTCGGCGGGGCTGGTCACGGACTCCCCCAGGGGACGAAAGCGGACAGTTGCCGAAGTGAGCGTAGTCTCTCCGGCCACCGGACGATCGACGGCGGCGCGTGCGGAAGGATGGACGCCATGCGCATCGTGGTACTGACCGGCGGCATCGGGGGCGCCCGTTTCCTGCTCGGCGTGCGGGCGTACGCCCGCGAGGTGGGCGCCGAGGTGACCGCCGTGGTCAACGTCGGCGACGATCTGCTGCTGCACGGGCTGAAGGTCTGCCCCGACCTGGACAGCGTGCTCTACACGCTCGGCGGCGGCGCCGACCCGGAGCGTGGCTGGGGCCGCGCGGGCGAGACCTGGACGGTGAAGAACGAGCTGGCCGCGTACGGCGCGGAGCCGAGCTGGTTCGGCCTGGGCGACAAGGACATCGCCACCCACCTGGTGCGCACCCAGATGATCGACGCAGGCTACCCGCTGTCCCAGGTCACCGAGGCGCTGGCGGCCCGCTGGCAGCCGGGCGTACGGCTGCTGCCCGCCACCGACGACCGCCTGGAGACCCATGCCGTCGTCTCCGACGACCAGGGCCGGCGGGCGATCCACTTCCAGGAGTGGTGGGTTCGCCATCGGGCGGACGTGCCCACCGACCGGTTCGTCTTCGTCGGCGCCGACGCGGCGAAGCCCGCGCCCGGCGTGGTCGAGGCGATCGCCGCCGCGGACGTGGTGCTGATCGCGCCGAGCAACCCGGTGGTGAGCATCGCCCCGGTGCTGGCGGTGCCCGGTCTGCGCGACGCAGTGAGCGGCGGCCCGGCCCCGGTGATCGGGGTGTCTCCGATCATCGGCGGCGCGCCGGTACGCGGCATGGCCGACCGCTGCCTCGCCGTGCTCGGCGTGGAGTGCAGCGCGGCCGGCGTGGGCGGCCTCTACGGCGCCCGGTCGGCGGGCGGGCTGCTCGACGGCTGGCTGGTCGCGCCGGAGGACGAGGGCACTGTGGTGCCGGACGTGACGGTCCGCGCGGCGCCGCTGCGGATGACCGACGATGCGGCGACCGCCGCGATGGTGCGCGCCGCGCTGGAGTTGATGTGAGGCTGGAGATCCTGCCGGTGCCGGGCATCGGCGACGTGACCGAGGGCGACGACCTGGCGGCGCTGATCACCGGCGCGGCGCCCTGGCTGCGCGACCACGACGTGCTCGTGGTCACCAGCAAGATCGTGTCGAAGGCGGAGGGCCGGCTGGTCGACGTGCCGGCCGACGGCCCGGAACGGCTCGCCGAGCGGGACCGCATCCTGGCCGGGGAGACCGCCCGGGTGGTGGCGACCCGGGGCGCGACCCGGATCGTGCAGACCCACCACGGGTTCGTGATGGCCTCCGCCGGCATCGACGCCTCGAACGTCGACAAGACCCGGCTGGTGCTGCTGCCGGTCGACCCGGACGCCTCCGCGCGGGAGCTGCGTGCCGCGTTGCGCGACCGGTACGGCCTCGACGTCGCCGTGATCGTCAGCGACACCATGGGCCGCCCCTGGCGCAACGGGCTCACCGATGTGGCGCTCGGGGTGGCCGGCATGCCGGCGATCCGCGACCACCGGGGCGAGGTCGACCCGTACGGCAACGAGCTGTTCGTCACCCAGATGGCGGTGGTCGACGAGCTCGCCGCCGCCGGTGAGCTGATCAAGGGCAAGTGCGACCAGGTGCCGGTCGCGGTGATCCGGGGTTACCTCGCCGCGACCCGGGACGACGACGAGGGCGCCCGGGCGCTCGTCCGCGACGCCTCGATGGACCTGTTCTCGCTCGGCACGGCCGAGGCGCGCGCCGCCGGTCTGCGGGCCGCGGCGACGCTGCCGGACCGGACCGGCACCGAGGCCGCCGACCCGGTCGCGGTGCGGCGGGCGATCGACGCGGTCGGCGACGTGGTCGCCCCGGGCACTCGGTTCACCCACGTCACCGACGACGAGGCACGCGCCGGACTCGCCGCCACGGTGCCCGGCTGGCCCGCCTCGGCCACCGGCCTGCTGCTCGGCGCGGCGCCCACCCCGGTCGACCCGGCGGACCTGGTCCGGTTCGGCGCGGACCTGCAACGCCTGCGCGCCGCGCTGGCCGCGGAGGGGATCGACTCGACGCTGCTTCCGCCCCCGTCCGGCAGCGCCGCGAGCGCCACGCTGGCGCTCTGACCTCTGCGGGCGGCGGTCAGGCGTCGAGGACGGCCCGGCCCAGCGGGGTGAGCGTGTGCAGGACGGTGTTGCGGTCACGCCGGCTGACCAGCAGCCCCGCGTTGCGCAGCACGGTGGTGTGCTGGCTGGCCGCGGCGGCGGAGATGCGCAGCCGGCGTGCCATCTCGCCGGTGGTGCAGCCCTCGTCCGCGGCCTGGAGCACCCGGGAGCGGGTGCGGCCGAGCAGGGCGGCGAGCGCCTCGCCCTGCGGTGACACGGCGGCGCCGGACGCGGGCGTCAGGCCGGCCAGCCGGTCGACCGGGTAGACCAGCACCGGGGGCAGGGTCGGGTCGACGAGCGCCACCGGGGTACGCGAGCAGAAGAACGACGGCACGAGCAGCAGCCCCCGGCCGTCCAGGTGCAGCTCCCGGGTGTCCGGATAGTCGAGCACCTCCAGCACGCCCGAGACCCAGCGCATGTTCGGCCGCAGGCTGGCCAGCAGCCCCTCGGCGCCGCCGTCGAGCATCGCGCGGGCACGCCGGGCGCGGTCCGCCTCGACCGCCGCCTGCACCCGGGACCAGTACGGCGTGACCGCCAGCGACTGGTAGCGCGCCATGGCGTCGGTGAGATGGTGCAGCGTCTCCGGCTCGCCACGGGCGAGCGAGGTGGCCGACGACGGCAGCGTGGTCTCCCCGGCGAGCAGCCTCAGGTCGCGGCGCAGCATGTCCACAGAGGTGCCCCGGACCGCGTCCAGCCCGGCCTGGAAGCCCTCCCGGCTGGCGAACGGGGTGAGGAAGTCGGGGAAGTAGCCGCGCGGCGGGTTGAGCGCGAGCAGCAGGCGGTACTGCTCGGCGTCGGTGTCGGTCCGCAGGCCGTGCGCCACGGTGCGTCGCCACGTGGTCATCATCGGGTCCCGGCTGCGCCCCTGGAGCAGATGCAGGCTGAGGACCAGCTCCCAGAGCGGGTCCGCGGCCGGGGCGACCCGGGTCCGCAGGACGTCCTCGCCCGAGAAAATGATCTTCAACATGGGTTGCTGCTCCCGTGCGGACGGCGGGGGTGCCCGCCACACCTCGCACTGTACCCGCCGGTACTAATCTCCATCTTTAAGCGTCAGGTGAAAAACCTCGACGCTGGGCGGGCGCGTTGGGCAAACTCTCTGTTGCCCGCCGACGCCGGGGCGCAACGTTGACCCGGACGCCGGCTGACGGGCGTGGCCGGGTGGCACCACGAGGGTCTGCGACATCAGTCGCAGGGGTGCCGCCCGGCCCTCGCTCATCCGATCCAGAGCGCCACCCGATGGTCCTCGTCGGTGACGTAGTAACAGCGTCCCGCCAGCTCGGCCAGCCCCTCCACATGATGGAACGGCGCCAGCTCCGCGACCACCTCCCCGGCCACCAGCGCGCTCCCACCCGCGTCGTGCCGGAACCGCACGTGCCGGGAGGTCACCTCGCCGCCGTGCGGGTGGTCGTCCAGCAGCACCGAGCCCTTGCCCAGCGCGTCGATCGACCCGGTCACCGCCGCGTAGCCGCCGTCGCCCGTCGGGCTGATCGCGCGGAAGCCGGCCAGCACACCGGGCGGCGTCACCCCGCTCAGCGCGTACGCCCCGAGCGCCAGCAGGTCACCCGGCCGCTCCGGGTCGTCGAACATCTCCGGCACGCCGGCCAGCTCGACGTAGACCGGCTCCCCCTCGGCGGTCACCGGGAAACGCAGACCGAGCAGCGCCGTACCGGCCGGGGTGAACGCCGCCGCCTCGACGTTGATCGGCAGGTCGCCCGCGGCCAGCCGGGTCACCCAGCTCTTGGCGCGGGCGGTGCCCCGGGCCAGCGTCTCCACGATGAACCGCTCCCGGACCCGGTCACCGGGCGGCAGCAGCGTCAGCGGAGCGGCGGCGAGCGCGTCGTTCACCGCCCGGTGCAGCCGGAAGCGGTTGCGCACCACGCGTACCGGCAGCGGCCCGGCCACGGCGTCGTCCTCCCGGAACCGGGCCACGAACGCGCGCCGGGGCCACAGCGGACCGCCCTTGGACCCGAAGTGCGAGCCGAAGACGTACACCCAGCCGTCGTGGTGGGCCAGCGCCTCGCCGTCCTCGGTGCGGCCGTTCTCCCGTCCGGCGTCGGCGGGCACGTGGTGCGCCACCCACTCGCCGTCGTCCCGTTCCAGCAGCAGCGCCAGGCACTGCTCGACCGGCCCCTCGTCCAGCACGGTCCAGAAGCCGCGGCGCGCGCCGTGCGCCCTCAGCAACGCGGCCGACCGCACCGGCAGGAGGTCGCTCGCCTCGTTGCCGGCCACCAGGAACTCGACGAGTCGCAGGGTCACCGCGCCAGGGTACGGAGGCGGCGCTCGTAGAGTGTCCGGGTGCCTGATCTCATCCCGTACACCGAGTTGCACGCCGACGCCGTCGCGACGCTGAGCCGCTGGACGGCGACCAGCCCCGCCGCCGACGCCGCCCGGGACCGGACCCTGGCGCTGCTGGCCGACGGGCCGGTGGCGATGAGCCGGACGCACCGGGCCGGGCACGTCACGGCGAGCGCACTGGTGCTCGACCCGGACGGCCGGGTGCTGCTCTGCCTGCACGGCAAGATCCGCAGATGGGTGCAGCTCGGCGGGCACTGCGAGCCCGGCGACCGGACGCTGGTCGCCGCCGCGCTGCGCGAGGCCACCGAGGAGTCCGGCATCACCGGCCTGACCGTCGAGCCGGACCCGATCGACGTGGACATCCATCAGGTCGCCTGCCAGGGCGGGTCGTTCCACTACGACGTCCGGTACGCCGTCCTGGCCCCGGCCGGGGCGATCGAGCGGGTCAGCGCGGAGTCCGAGGCGCTCGGCTGGTTCCCGCCGGACCGGCTGCCCGAGCCACTCGCCCACGCCACCGCTCAGCTCGTGCCGCCGGCGCTCGCGGTGCTGGCCCGCCACGCCGGCGGCTGAGCGACGGCACCGCGACGCGCCGCCGGAGGCGTCCACACTCCGGCGGCCCGGCGCGTCAGACCAGGCCCTCCTCGCCGCGTTCCTTCAGCTCGTCCACGATCTTCTTCACGTCCTGCGCGCGGTCGCGGGGGCAGACCAGCAGCGCGTCCGGGGTGTCCACGACGATCAGGTCGTGCACCCCGACGGTCGCCACCAGCCGCCCGGAGTGCGGCACCACCACGGTGCCGGTGGTGTCGTGCAGCAGCACGCCCGGCTTCGCGTCCCCGCCCAGCACCACGTTGCCGGCGCCGTCGGCGGGCAGCACCTCGCCGAGCGTGTGGAAGTCGCCCACGTCGTTCCAGCCGAAGTCGCCGGGCACCGTACCCACCCGGCCGGCCGTCGCCGCGCCCTCCATCACCGCGTAGTCGACCGAGATCCGGGGCAGCGTCGGCCAGATCCGGCCGAGCACGTCGTCCTGCTCCGGCGTGCCCCAGGCCGCCGCGATGGCGGTGATCCCGGCGTGCAGCTCCGGCTGCTGGCGGGCCAGCTCGGACAGGAAGACGTCCACCCGCCAGACGAACATGCTGGCGTTCCAGAGGTGCCGGCCGGAGCGGACGTACACCTCGGCCACCTCCGCGGCCGGCTTCTCCTTGAACTCGCGGACCGGGCGCAGCGTGCCGTCCCCCACCGGGTCGCCGGTCTCCAGGTAGCCGTAGCCGGTCTCCGGGCGCGTCGGGGTGATGCCCACCGTCATCAGCAGCCCCTGCTCCGCGCCCCGGATGGCCTGCCGTACCACCTCGGCCAGCCGGGCCGGGTCGCCGATCAGGTGGTCGGCGGCGAACGAGCCCATCACCGCGTCCGGGGTCCGGGCGGCGATCACCGCGGCGGCCAGCGCGATCGCGGCGCAGGAGTCCCGCGGCGACGGCTCGACCAGGATGTTCTCCTCCGGCAGGCCGGCCAGTTGCCGAGCCACCGCCGCGGCGTGCGCGGCCCCGGTGACCACGAGCGTGCGCTCCGGAGTGGTCAACGGCGACAACCGGTCGACAGTGGCCTGCAACAGCGAGGCGGGGGTGCCGGTCAGCGGGTGGAGGAATTTGGGGTGGCCGGCACGGGACAACGGCCACAACCTCGTGCCGCTGCCGCCCGCCGGGATGACGGCGTAGAACATCAGCACATCATGCCCGAAGCGGGCGAGCCGTCACGGTCGGTCGCCCGGGACCGGCAACCGGCGCTCAGGACCGGGCCCGCCGCCACGCCGCGATGTGGACCTCCGCGCTGGACTCCCAGGTGAACTCCTTGGCCCGGTCGAATCCCGCCTTGGCCAGGGACAGCCGCCGCTGCTCGTCGTCCAGCAGGGCGCCGAGGTCGGTGGCGATCTGGTCCGGGTCCTCGCTGGTGTAGGCCACCGCGTCGCCGCCCACCTCGGGCAGGGACAGGCGCGGCGTGGTGAGCACCGGGGCGGCGCACGCCATCGCCTCCAGGATCGGCAGGCCGAAGCCCTCGCCGTAGGACGGGTAGGCGGCCACCAGCGCGCCGCCGAGGAAGCCGGGCAGGTCGGCGTAGCGCAGGTAACCCGGGCGCAGCAGCCGCAGGTGCGACGGGACCTCGGCCACCGCGCGGTCGATGTCGTCGTCGTGGCCCTGGCCGCCCGCCACCACCAGCGCGGGCGGGTTCGGCCGGTCGGCCACCGCCCGGGCCCAGCCGCGGATCAGGTTGGGTACGTTCTTGCGCGGCTCCTTGGCCCCGAGGAACGCGATGTAGCTGCTGTCGCCGAGACCCAGGCGGGCCCGGACGCGCGCCTTCTCCTCGTCGCCCGGCGCGTGGAACGCGTCCTGGTCGACGCCGTGGTAGGCGACGTCGATCCGGGTCGGGTCGGCGTCCAGGAGCCGGATCAGCTCGTCCCGGGTGGCCTTGCTCGGCACGATCACCCGGCCGGCCCGGCGCAGCGACGTCTTGATCGCGCTGCGGAAGAACGTCCGGCGCGACTTGTCGTAGTGCTCCGGCTCGGTGAAGAACGTCGCGTCATGCACGGTGACCGTCACCGGGCACCCGGCCCGCAGCGGGCAGGTGTAGAACGGCGAGTGCAGCACCTCGGCGCCGACCTGCTGGGCCAGCAGCGGCAGGCCGGTCTGCTCCCAGGCCAGTCGCGCCGGCCGGTGCGCCACCGCCGCCGGGGCCGGGATCACCTCGGCGCCGGGCAGCATCCGGGTGTAGCGCTCCAGGTCGGTGCGGAGGCTCACCACGGCCAGGTCGACGCCGGTGCCGCAGACCCGGCCCAACGCGCCGAGCAGTCCGTCGACGTATCTACCGACGCCGCCACGGTCGGCGGGGACACTCGTGGCGTCGATGAGAACGCGGGGCGGGCGACCGGCGGTCACGGGGCGACTCCTCAGGTGGCGCAGTTGTGGGGAAGAACACTCTCGGCAAGCCTACGCCGGGCCGGGCGCGAGGCGCTGACCGCGACCCGACGGTACGCCGACTTGTCGTTGTCATCGAGTACGCACGCGGGGCGCGTATCGTTCGCGCCGATGGCCGACAACATTGCCCGGGTGTTCGCCGACGCGATCGCGCCCGACCCCACCCGACCGCTGCTGACCTGGTACGACGACGCCACCGGCGAACGCACCGAACTCTCCGGGGCGACGCTCGCGAACTGGGTGGCGAAGACCGCGAACCTGCTCGCCGACGAGGCGGGCGCCGCGCCCGGCGACGCGGCCGGGGTGCTGCTGCCGCCGCACTGGCAGACCGCCGCCGTGCTGCTCGGCTGCTGGTCGGCGAAGCTGACTGTAGTCGACACGGCGGGCCCGGTGGAGGCGCTGTTCGTGGCCGTCGACCGGGTGGACGAGGCAGCCGGGTGGCCGGCCGGCGAGCGGTACGCGCTGGCGCTCGACCCGTTCGCGCTCCCGATGCGGCAGGTGCCGGCGGGCTGCACGGACTTCGTCTCCGCGGTACGCGGGCACGGCGACCACTTCACGCCGGACCCGTCCGGCGGGGAGGCGGACGGGGCGCTGCTGGCCCGGGCGGCTGCCCGCGCCACCGAGCTGGGCCTGACTCGGGGCGACCGCCTCCTGGTCGACGTGACCACTCACCCCGACCCGGTCGACTGGCTGCTCACCCCGCTCACGGCGGGAGCCAGCGTGGTCGCGTGCGCCCACCCCGACCCGACCCGCCTGCCCTCC
>NZ_WBKS01000135.1:0-15989 GCF_008868145.1 Micromonospora sp. AMSO1212t | reverse complement strand
GGGTACGCGCGACCGCCCGCCGCCGCGCCGCCCCGGCGCTCCCGGTCCGGGCTGCGGACGCGGCGCGGCGGCCGGCGGCTGCGGGCGCGGCACCGCGGTCGGCACCTGCGCCCGCGCGACGGGCGCGGCCGGCGAGGCGGGCACGCCGGAGATCGGGTGCCCGGCGCGTGCCGCCTGGGAGAGCGCGAGCTTGGCCTGCCGGGCGATGCTCGCCAGCGCGGCGGCACTCGGCCAGCGGGCGGCCGGGTCCTTCGCCATGGCCCGCTCCACGATCGCCCGGACCTGGGGCGGGATGTCGGGCGGAAGCGCCCGGGGCGCCTCCCGCACGTGCTTCATGGCGATTTCGAGGGGGTTGTCCCCCTCGAACGGGCGGCGGCCGGCCAGGCACTGGTACGCGACCACACCCAGCGCGTAGACGTCCGAGGCGGGAGTGGCGACCGCGCCGGTGGCCTGCTCCGGCGAGATGTACGAGGCGGTGCCGAGCACCGAGCCGGCGGCGGTGAGCTGGCCGACCAGTTCGGACCGGGCGATGCCGAAGTCGGTGAGCACGAGCGTGCCGTTCGGCCGGACCAGCAGGTTGCCGGGCTTCACGTCGCGGTGCACGATGCCCTTCTCGTGCGCCGCGTGCAACGCGTCGGCGGCCTGCGCCAGCAGCGCCATCGTGCGGGCCGGGGTCAGCCGGCCGACGCGGCTGAGCGTGGCGGAGAGCGCGTCGCCCTCGACGTACTCCATCACCAGGAACGCGATGTGCTGGTCGCTGCCGAAGTCGTAGACGTCGACCACGCCGGGGTGGTTGATGGTGGCCATGGTCCGGGCCTCGCCGCGGAACCGCTCGGCGAAGCCGGGTTCGTCCAGCAGCGCCGGGAGCAGGCTCTTGACCGCGACGGTACGGCCCAGCACCTGGTCGGTGCCGCGCCACACGTCGCCCATGCCACCGCTGGCGATCCGCTCGTCGAGGCGGTAGCGGTTGCCGAGCTTCACTCCCGGGCCGAGCACGTCAGCGCCTCCCGGAGTCCGCGATGGCCGCCGCCATGATCCGGCCGGCGATGCGGGCCGCCTCGGCGCTGCCGCCGCTGCCCGCCTGCTCCAGCTCGACGCAGACCGCGGAGAGCGGCGTGCCGTCCTTGTCCAGGGCGAAGCCGATGAACCAGCCGTGGTCCGGGGTGTTCGGGCCGGACTCGGCGGTACCGGTCTTGCCGCCGACCACGAAGCCGTCGATGGCAGCCCGGCGGCCGGTGCCCTCCTTCACCACGTTCTGCATCATGTCGCGCAGGTCGGCGGCGACCTGGCCGCTGATCGGACGCCGCAGCTCGCGCGGCTGGGCGGCGTCGTAGACGGTGGTGCGGTCCGGCCCGAGCAGCTGCTTGACCAGGTACGGACGCATCTGCTTGCCGTCCTTGTTGGCCACGGCGGCGGCGATCAGCGCGCCCTGCAACGGGGTCATCCGCACGTTGTTCTGGCCGATCGACGACTGCGCCAGCGCAGCCTGGTCGGTGCTGCCGTCCGGGTTCTGCATGTCGCCGGTGCGGCTGGCCGCCACCGGCAGGCCGCCCTCGCCGAGCTGGCCGACGTTGAGGTCCTCCTGCTCGAAGCCGAACTGCTTCGCCTTCTCCTTGACCTTGTCCGAGCCGAGGCGTACGCCGAGCTGGGCGAAGCCGGTGTTGCAGGACTCGGTCACCGCCTCCCGCAGCGTCACCTGCGACTCGGGGCAGATCGACGGCGCGGCGTTGCGGATGGGCTGGCCGGCGCCGGGCGCGGTGTAGCTGGAACCGGCCGGGATGCGGGTCTGCTGCCCGACGCCGTTCTCCAGCGCCGCCGCCGCCATGATGACCTTGAAGGTGGAGCCCGGCGGCAGCGTCTCGGACAGCGCCCGGTTCGCCAGCGGCCGGCCCTTGTCCTTCTCCAGCGTGTTGTACGCCCGGTCCGCCTCGGTGCTGTTGTGACTCGCCAGCGGGTTCGGGTCGAAGCTCGGCATGGAGACGAGCGCCTGCACCGCGCCGGTACGCGGGTCGATCGCGATGGCCGCGCCCTTGGTCGCGCCGACCTGGTTGTCGTTGAGCTGCTTGTACGCCGTCTCCTGGGCCCGCTTGGAGAGCGTCAGCAGCACGTTGCCGCCACCGGTCTCGTCACCGGTGAACATGTCCTTGATCCGGCTGGCGATGAGCGCGTCGCTGGTGCCGGCCAGGAAGTCGTTCTCCACCCGCTCGATGCCGCTCGCGCCGCCGTTGACCGGCTTCCAGCCGAGCACGTGCGCGTACATCTCGCCGCCCGGGTAGGTGCGCTGGTACTTCAGCTCACCGCCGG
Source organism: Micromonospora sp. AMSO1212t (assembly GCF_008868145.1). Taxonomy (NCBI): domain Bacteria; kingdom Bacillati; phylum Actinomycetota; class Actinomycetes; order Micromonosporales; family Micromonosporaceae; genus Micromonospora; species Micromonospora sp. AMSO1212t. Next base: position 13,685 of record NZ_WBKS01000135.1, on the reverse strand, counting down.
TCTCCTTGCTGAGCGCGTACGCGGTGCCGCCGACCTCGATGTTGCCGCGCTTGCGGTCGTACTCGGCGACCTGGACCCGGCCGTTGTAGTCGCTGTTGCGGTACTCGTCGGCCTTGTAGGCCTGGATCCAGTTCAGGTTCGCGAACAGCAGCCCGAACAGGACGATCACGACAACGCCGACGCGGCGCAGGGGGGCGTTCACGGCCGGATCACCTCCGTCGGGGCGCCGTGCAACTGCTCGGGCGGACCACCGGCCGGCCGGGCGGCACCGCCACCGCCGCCGGTCACCGGGCGGCGGGCGCCGTCGGACACCCGCAGCAGCAGGGCGATCAGCAGCCAGTTCGCCATCAGCGACGAGCCACCGGCGGACAGGAACGGGGTGGTCTGACCGGTCAGCGGGATGAGCTTGCTGATGCCGCCGACGATGACGAACACCTGCAGGCCCAGCGTGAACGCCAGACCACCGGCGAGCAGCTTGCCGAACGAGTCCCGTACCGCCAGCGCGGCACGCAGGCCCCGCTCCACGATCAGCAGGTAGATCACCAGCAGCGCGGAGAGACCGAACAGGCCGATCTCCTCACCGATGCCGGCGAAGATGAAGTCGGTCTGCACCTCGGGCAGCAGCGCCGGCTGCCCGCCGCCCGGCCCGGCACCGAACAGGCCGCCGGTGCCGAGCGTGAGCAGGCCCTGCACCAGCTGGTAACCCCTGTCGTACGGCTCGGCGAACGGGTCCAGCCAGATCTGCGCCCGGTCGTAGAAGTTCGCGAACGGGCCGCCGACGGTGCTGCCCAGCAGGTACGCCAGGTAGGCGCCGCCGAAGAACAGGATCAGGCCGATGAGCAGCCAGCTCACCCGCTCGGTGGCGATGTAGAGCGTCACCACGAACATGCCGAAGTAGAGCAGCGAGGTGCCCAGGTCCTTCTCGAAGATCAGGACCAGGAGGCTGATCAGCCAGACCACGAGGACCGGGCCGAGGTCACGCCCGCGCGGGAAGTCGATGCCGAGCACCCGCCGGCTGGCGAGCGAGAGCACCTCCCGCTTGCGCACCAGGTAGTAGGCGAAGAACGTGAGCAGGGCCAGCTTGGCGAACTCACCCGGCTGGATGGAGAAGAACGAGCCGAACTTGATCCACAGCTTGGCGCCGTTGATCTCGGAGAACCGGCTCGGCAGCACCGCCGGGATCATCACCAGCACGATGCCGGCCAGGCCCAGCGTGTACGCGTACCGGGACAGCGAGCGGTGGTCACGCAGGATCGCCAGCAGCCCGGCTGCCAGCATCACCGCGAGCAGCGTCCAGGCGAGCTGCCGGCCGCCCGTACCGGCGAAGACGGCCAGGTCCTCCCGCTCGGCGGGCGTGGCCTTGGCCAGGTCGTACCGCCGCAGGAAGCCGACACCGATGCCGTTGAGCAGCGCCACCGCGGGCAGCAGCGCCGGATCGGCGTACGGCGCCAGCCAGCGGATCACCAGGTGCAGGCCGAGGAAGACCAGCCCCAGCGCGGCGGCCGGGATCCAGAAGTCGGGCGTGATCGTGTCCAGCGCCTTCGCCTCGACCATCGCCGCGTACGCCGCCACGAGCACCATGGCGAGCAGGAGCAGGGACAGCTCGGCGTTACGCCGGGACCGGGCCAGGCGTACGCCGGACTGCTCGCCCGTCGAAGCGGGCGAGGCGGCCGGTACGGCGGCTGCGGTCACGGATACGTCCTCGGGATCGAGCCGGCACTCACTCCGGCGACCGGCAACCCGCCGGGTCGGCCGGCGGAACGGTGTCGGAGGGTACGGCGTCGGGCGTGATGGTCGACGTCGGCGACGGCGCGCCGGGGGTCGGCGAGCCGGCGGGCGGCGCGGACGGTGTGGGGCTGCCGCTGGCCTGCGGGTTCAGCGCGCCCGTCGTCGTCACCGGGGTCGGGCTGGTCACACCGGGCGACGGGTCGGGCGGGCAGAGCGGCTTGAGGTTCGGGTTCGCCGGGTCCTCGCTGGTCAGCTCCGCGAGCCGGCGCTCCGCGTCCGGCTCGTTGCGGGCCTGGATGCCCTGCTTCACCCGCTCCTGGGCGGCGAGGGTGAGGTCGTCGAGCCGGGCATCACTGCGCTCGTGCACGTTCGACAGGTCCAGCCCGGCGACCTGGCCGGGCACCCCGCGGAAGACCGCGAGCTGGCCGTCGTCGGTGGCACCGACGTAGTACTGCCGCTGGGTGTACGTCCACCCGCCGAACGCGCCACCGCCGACGATCACCGCGAGCGCCAGCACCATGGCGGCGGTACGCAGCGGCCGGCGGCGACGCCGCTCGGGCTCGTCGTCGCGGTTGTCCACCGGTTCCTCGGGCGCGGGCGGCCGGGGGGCGGACAGCGCCGAGGCGCGCGCCGCGGGGGTGGAGTCGTCGGCGGAGGTCGCCATGCCCCGGTCGCGGGCGGCGGCGCCGCCGACGATCGGGGACGCCTCGACGATGTCCTGGTCGGTGGCGTCGGCGATGATCACGGTGATGTTGTCCGGGCCGCCGCCGCGCAGCGCGAGCTGCACCAGGCGTTCCACGCACCGCTGCGGGTCGGGGTACTCCCGCATGGTGTCCGCGATGGTCTCCGCGCTGACCACGCCGGAGAGCCCGTCGGAGCAGATCAGGTAGCGGTCACCGGGCAGCACCTGGCGGACGCTGTACTCCGGGTCGATGTCGCGGCCGTCGAGCGCCCGGGTGAGCAGCGAGCGCTGGGGGTGGCTGCTCGCCTCCTCCGCGCTGATCCGGCCCTCGTCGACGAGCATCTGGACGTATGTGTCGTCCTTGGTGATCTGCGCGAACTCGCCGTTGCGCAGGAGATAGGCCCGCGAGTCACCGATGTGGACCATGCCGAGCTTGCTGCCGGAGAAGAGGGTCGCGGTGAGCGTCGTGCCCATCCCCTCCAGCTGCGGGTTGGCGTCCACGGTGTCGCGGAGCTGCTGGTTGGCGGTGCCCACGGCGGAGCGGAGCGCGTCGACCAGGGCGTCACCGGGGACGTCCTCGTCGAGTGGCGCCATGGCACCGATGACGATGTTGCTGGCGACGTCACCGGCGGCCATGCCGCCCATGCCGTCGGCCACGGCGAGCAGCCGCGGTCCGGCGTAGACGGAATCTTGATTGCCGTCTCGGATCAGACCGCGGTCGCTGTGGGCCGCGTAGCGCAGGGTCAGAGTCATGGCCGTAATTCGAGGGAAGTGCGGCCGATCCGGATCGGCACGCCGAGGGGGACGGGGGTTGGTCCGGTGACCTTAGCGCGATCGAGATAGGTGCCGTTAGTCGATCCGAGGTCCTCGACGTACCACTGCCCGTCGCGGGGCAACAGCCGGGCGTGTCGCGCCGAGGCGTAGTCGTCGGTGATCACCAGGGTCGAGTCCTCGGCGCGGCCGATGGTGATCTGGGCCTCCCCGAGCGTGATCCGGGTACCGGCGAGCTGACCGGCGGTGACCACGAGCTGGTGGGCGGCCCGGCCGCGCTTGGCCTTCGCCGGCTTCCCCGGCTGCCCGGTCGACGCGCCGATCCCCCGCGGCGCGGCCACGAGCCGGCCCGACCGGGCGCCGGCGAAGAGGTCCCGGCGGATCACGCCGACCACCGTGAACACGAAGATCCACAGCAGGATCAGGAACCCGAACCGGGCGACGGTGATGACGAGTTCCGGCAACGCGGGTCAGCCGTCCACGCGGAAGGTCAGCGTCGTGGTGCCGAGCTGGATCATGTCGCCGGGGTTGAGGGCGACCGCCGAGACCCGCTGGCCGTTGACCATCGTGCCGTTGGTGGAGCCCAGGTCGGTCAGCACCACCTGGCCGCCGTCGAAGTCCAGCCGGGCGTGGCGCCGGGAGATGCCGACGTCGGGCAGGCGCAGGTTGGCCTGGTCGCCGCGGCCGATCACCGTCGAGCCCATCTGGAGCGGGTAGGTGCGGCCGTCGCCGGAGACCAGGCGGACGTTGCGGCCGCCACCGTGACCGGGCGGAGGGCCGTAGCCGCCACCCTGGTCGTACGCCGGGCCGGCGTCGTAGCCGCCGGGCGCGGAGACCGGGGCGACGTCCCCACCGGTGTAGACCTCGGCGGTGACCCGGAACATGCCGGTGTCCAGGCCCTCACCGCGTTCGACCTCGACGATCACGTCGCCGTAGACCGTCCACGCCTGCTCGCCGATGAACTCGGCCTGCGACTGGGCCAGCTCCTGGGCCAGCGCCGCAGCGTACGGCGCCAGCCGACTGTGGTCGTATGGCGAGAGATCGATCACGTAGCGGTTGGGCACAAGGGTGCGCCCACCGGCCAGGATCGCCTTGTGCGCCTCGGCCTCCCGCTGCATGGCGTTGAGGATCTCCACGGGGTGGACCACCCCTTTGAAGACCTTGGCGAAGGCCCCCTCGACCAGGCCTTCCAGACGCTTCTCGAAGCGTTGCAGCACGCTCACCGGCTCCTCCTCGGGTCCCGAGGCAATGATGGTATCCGGACACCGCCTCCGCAGCTCACACGCCGCTCGGCCGGCTGCCGTCGGCCCGTTCGTGACCAGGCCCGCGGACGTGCTAAAGTTTCGCCCGCCACGAGCGGTGATCGTTCGTGGCGTGGCCAGTGGACAGCGTAATATGTCCCGGCACCCGCCGCAGATGGCGGGCGCGGGATGCGATATGGTGTTCCGGGTCGTGCCACGGGGATGTGGCGGAATGGCAGACGCGCACGGTTCAGGTCCGTGTGTCCGAAAGGACGTGGGGGTTCAACTCCCCCCATCCCCACCAGAACAAGGGCTCCGCACATCGCGGGGCCCTTGCTTCGTATCGGGGCGTTCCGGACGTCACGCTATGCTCCGATGGTTTCCCTGCCTCCCACGGACCAGGAGTGGCGTGTGACTGTCGCGTTGGTGACCGGTTCCGGCGGTCTGATCGGCTCCGAGGCGGCCCGGCACTTCGCCGGACTCGGTCTCGACGTGGTCGGCATCGACAACGACATGCGGCGGTACTTCTTCGGCGAGGACGGCTCCACAGCCTGGAGCCTGGACCGGCTCGCCGCCGACCTCGGCTCCGCGTACACCCACCACGCCGTCGACATCCGCGACCGCGACGGGCTGGAGCAGGTCTTCAAGCGGTACGGCAAGGACATCGCCGTGGTGATCCACAGCGCCGCGCAGCCGAGCCACGACTGGGCCGCCAAGGAGCCGTTCACCGACTTCGACGTGAACGCCGGCGGCACGCTCAACGTGCTGGAGAACACCCGTCGGCACGCGATCGACGCGCCGTTCATCCACTGTTCCACCAACAAGGTGTACGGCGACCGGCCGAACTCGCTCCCGCTGATCGAGCTGGAGACCCGCTACGAGCTGCCCGAGGACCACCGCTGGTACGACGGCATCACCGAGGACATGTCGATCGACGAGTCGCTGCACTCGATCTTCGGCGCCTCGAAGGTCGCCTCCGACGTGATGGTCCAGGAGTACGGCCGCTACTTCGACATGAGGACCGCCTGCTTCCGGGGCGGCACGCTCACCGGCCCGGCGCACTCCGCCGCCGAGCTGCACGGCTTCCTGGCGTACCTGATGCGGTGCGTGATGGAGGGCCGGACGTACAACCTCTTCGGCTACAAGGGGAAGATGGTCCGGGACGCGATCCACTCGCACGACGTGCTGACCGCGTTCGAGGCGTTCTTCCGCGAGCCGCGCTCCGCCCAGGTCTACAACCTCGGCGGCGGCCGGCACTCGAACACCTCGCACATCGAGGCGTTCCGGATCGCCCAGGAGATCACCGGCCGTGAGGCCCGGATCAACTACGTCGAGCAGGCCCGCACCGGCGACCACCAGTGGTACGTCAGCAGCATGGCCCGGTTCGAGGAGCACTACCCCTCCTGGAAGATCACGTACGACGTGCCGATGATCCTGCGCGAGATCTACGAGGCCAACGTCGACAAGTGGGTGCCGAAGGCATGACCACCGGGACCAAGCGCAACGTGCTCGGCGTCGGGGTCGACGCCACCGACTACACCCGGGCCACCGAGGCCGTGGTGGCGGCCGCGCACGAGCGCCGCCCGCTGGCGCTCACCGCGCTCGCCGTGCACGGCGTGATGACCGGCGTGCTCGACCCGGCGCACAACGCCCGGCTCAACTCGTTCGACGTGGTCACCCCGGACGGGCAGCCGGTGCGCTGGGCGCTCAACCTGCTGCACGGCGCCGGGCTCACCGACCGTGTCTACGGGCCGGAGCTGACCCTGCGGGTACTCGCCCGGTTCGCCGAGGAAGGGCTGCCCGTCTACCTCTACGGCTCCACCGAGGAGACGCTGTCCCGGCTCGTCCCGGCGCTGGAGCGCAAGTTCCCCGCGCTGAAGATCGCCGGAGTCGAGCCGTCCAAGTTCCGTGCCGTCGCGCCGGGCGAGGACGCCGAGATCGCCGACCGGATCCGGGCCAGCGGCGCCCGCCTCGTCCTGGTCGGGCTGGGCTGCCCGCGCCAGGAGGTCTTCGCGTACGCCATGCGCCCGCTGCTGGACATGCCGCTGATGGCTGTCGGCGCGGCCTTCGACTACCACGCCGGCCTGCTGCGCAACCCGCCACCGTGGATGCAGCGCGCCGGACTGGAGTGGTTCTGGCGGCTCGGTCTGGAGCCCAAGCGCCTGTGGCGCCGGTACGTCATCCTCAACCCGGCCTACCTGGCCCGGCTCGCGGCCCAGAAGACCGGCCTGTGGAAGGCCACGCCGCCCGCGCCGGCCACCGGGCGTCCCGCCACGTTCGACGTCTGACCCCCACCCCCTACGGGCAGGGGTACGGGACGAACCGGGGTGCCGTCCCGGATTCGGCGGACGCCGAAACGGGCAAGGCTAGGGGGCATGGATGACCGTCTCGCCCTGCTGCTTCCCGTCGCCGCCGTCTGGCTCGCTGCCGGACTGGTCGCGGAGGCCCTGCCCGGGATCGACCGCGCCCGGGCGCTGCGCCGGCGTACCGGATGGTTGTCCGCCCTGGTCCTGACCGGCCTCGCGCTCACCGCGGCGGTCCTCGCCGCGGGCCTGCAGAGCGCCGGCGACACCACAGTGGACCGCGCCGCCGCCGCGCTCGGCGTCGCGGCGGTGCCGGCCGCCGCGGTGGCGGTCTGCACGGTACGGCGGGTCCGGCGGCTGCGGTCCGGCGCGGGCGCGTTCGCGGCGGCGCCGGGAACGCCCGCCCCGCACGGGCTGCGCGCGGCGGCGGCGCACCCGCTGATCGCGCTGCCGCTCCAGGCGACGGCGATCGCGGTGCTGGTGGCGGTGCTGCCGGCGGTCGGCGTCGACCTGTTCGCCGCGCCGGGCGTCGCCGGACCGGTGATCACCGTCGGGGTGCTCGGCGTGTGCGCGATCGGAGTACGCCACGCGCTGCGGCACAACCGGCTCGCCGAGCGGGCGATGCCGGCCGCCGAGGCGGTGTCAGCGCGACCGGCTCGCGCCCTGCACGTATAGCAGCTCCAGGATCGCGCGGGTCGCCTCGAACCAGCGGTCCAGCCAGCCGGGCGGAGGCACGCTGCCCTTCGGGGGCAGCTCCATCAGCAGGCCACGCAGCAGCGGATGGTCCACCAGGGACTCCTGCTGCTCGACCGGCCAGCCGCTCGGCGGGAAGGACGGCTCGGTCAGCGGGTTGGGGTCCAGCGACGGCAGCGACAGCGGCGCCGCGGCCTGCTCGGGGACGCCACCCTCGCGGGTGTCCTCGCCGTCACCGGAGACCACCTCGGTGAGGACGGTGTCCCGGCGGGCACCCCGGTACTTGCCACCGAACCGCTCGGGCTTGCCCGGGCCGCTGGTGAGGTTCTCTGAACCGATCGTCGTCATCCGTCTCGCCTGCCTTGTTCGGTTGCCGATCCGTGCGGTTCAACGAGGCGGATCGGAACTGGCGACGGGTGCCCGGCGCCGCGCGGGCACGCGGACGCGAATGGTCCCGCCCGGCGGCGCTGCCGGGCGGGACCACATCTCGGTGCCGGTCAGCTCCGGCCGAACACGCCGTTCCGGGCGCGGGCGACGAAGGCGTGCCAGTCGCCCGGAGCGAAGACCAGAGCCGGGCCGGTCTTGTCCTTCGAGTCCCGCACTCCGACCGCCCCGGTCACGTACGCGACCTCGACGCAGTTGTCGCAGTTCGGCCCGCTCTTCGAGCTCTTGAACCACGTCGCCTGCGTCAGGTCCACGGGGAACTCCTTGGTCGCCATTTCCACAGTGGCTCCTCTGCCAGTTTCGCGATATGTGCGATGGACTCCTCCGGGCGCATGGCCGCTGCTCGAATGTGATCGAAGATGAAGCTGTACTTCTGCAGTTCGTCACTCTTCTCCAGGAAGAGCCCACCCGTGGCGTTCTCCGCGTACACGACATCGGGATCACTCGGCTCCGGGAAGCTGAGAATCGTGAAGGTCCCGTCCATGCCGGCGTGCGCTCCCACCTCGAAGGGCAGGACCTGCACTGTCACGTTCGGCAGTTCGGCCACCTCCACCAACCGCTTGAGCTGGCCACGCATCACCACGTCGCCGCCAACCGGCCGGCTCAGCACCGCCTCATCGAGCACCACCCACAGATCGACCGGATCGTCCTGCGTCAACAACGACTGACGGCCCAGACGGACACGCACCCGAGTGTCGACCTGTTCGTCGGTGAAGTCCGGCCGGGCCGCCCGGATCATCGCACCGGCGTACTCCTCGGTCTCCAGCAGACCCGGCACCACCTGCTGCTCGTACGCGCGGATGGAGCTGGCCGCCGCCTCCAGGCCGACGTACGCGCCGACGAGCACCGTGCTGTACGGATGCCACCAGCCCTTCTGCCGGGCCTCCCGGGCGATCTGCACCAGCTCGTCGCTCTCCGCGCCGACCACCCCGTAGATACGGAGCATGTCGCGTACGTCGCGCGGGGTCGCCGTGGTGTGGCCGGTCTCGATCCGGGAGATCTTGGACGCCGAGCACTCCAGCTGCTCGGCGACGACTTCGATGGTGATGCCCGCCGCCTCCCGCTGCCGGCGGAGTTCCGCCCCCAGCCGGCGTCGCCGGATGGTGGGGCTGCGCCGTTCGCTCACGGTGCCGTCCATCGGCTTGCGGGACCACGCTTCACAGTCACCCGGCTACCTCCGGTCGGTCGCGCCCCGGTTCGGCTCCCACCGCTGGCGCGACCGGCGGGCGGCGGGTGTTCGTTCGCGGCAGGGGTGGTGCCGGTCGTCGACCGGCCGCGACGGGCGAAACCGGCGTCCAGTGTGCCGCTCCGATACCTGACGCTTCAAGTTTCGGCGTTTGCGTGTCCGACTCACCTATCAGCAAAACTCGACGTGCAACTTGCATGTCGCACGTCCCTGATGCAGTCTGTCCGTATGGCACGGGTTACTCACCGTCTTCGCTTGATCTCCGGGAGTGGTGACACCACGCTCCGTGGGACGGCCGGAGGGGAGCCGTCCCGCGCCGTGCGACCTGCTCCGGAATGAAGACCCCGTCGCTGCACGCCGGCTTGGCTGCGGCGGCGGGAGCGGTAACCGGGAGCAGCCGGGTGATGGTCGGGTGGCGGTCCGCCACCGTGGGTACGGCCCGACCAGCACCGACCCACCGACCGCCGGTCCACGAGGCAGACCCCCCGTCATCGGACCGCACCGACCCCCGTTCAGCCTCGCCGGTCCCACCGGCCGACCTTCCCAGGAGCCCATGTGCTTCCCCGCTCCGGTGACGTACTGCACGTGACTCGCGCGGCGAGTGTCCAGTTCCTCCGACCGATCATGTTCCGGGTGATCCGGGTGCTCGACTGGCCGACCTACGACGGTTGGCTCTGGCTCGACGGCTACGAGTTGAACGCGGCGGGGGACGCGGTCAACCGGAGGTCGATCTTCGTACTCCAGGAGGGGTTGCGACAGCTCCAGGCCGCGCCGGCTCCGCGTCAGCACACCGTGCGGACGCCCCGCCGCCCGGTGGTCCGGACCCCGGTCCGGGTCGGCTGACCTCACGATTTCCGGTCGGGAGGGCGTGCCGTCGCCATAGAATCGGTACGCCCACCCCGGCACGTTCCACCCCGCGCGCCATGGACCCCTGAACCTGGGATGGTCATGGTCAACTTGCCCGCCGCGCGGCGGCACCACCGGTCCCGTATCGGCTATGCCCTCGGGCTCTTCCTCTTCCTCGTCACCGCGACCGCGCTTGCGCTCGCGGTACGTCATCCCGCCTTCTCCGCCACCCAGCAGCTCGCCGAGCCCGTGCCGGCCCCGGAGATCACCGTGGCCGGCGAGGAAGGCCGGACGGGATCCGACACGGCCGGGTCCGACACGGCCGACTCCGATGCCGCCGACTCCGACGAGTCGGACGACGAGGACGGCTGGGCCGGCGCCGATCCGCCGGAGGACGAGGACGGCCGGGCTGCAGGTGCCGGGGGCGGCGAGGGCGCGCTCGCCGAACGGCCGACCGACACGAACGACGACCTCAGCCGGTCACTGTTCTACTCCGGGCTGCTCGGGCTCGCCATCTCGCTGGCCGGGCTGGGCCTGGTCGGCACCCGCAGACGCCAGTGGTGAGTCGGTGCGTGGTGGGAGCGTCAGGGTGTGGTGGTCGTCGCCGGGGCCGATCCGGGGGTGCTCGGGCCGTTCGTCGGCGGCGCGGGCACGGCCACCACGATGGTGACCCGGTCGTCCTCGCCCACCGGGTAACCGGCCTCGGGATCGGTGGAGATCACCGTGCCGGCCGGGCGGTCCGACGCCCGCCGCTGCACCCGGTAGTCCAGGTCCAGCCGGTCGAGCGCCGCCCGGGCGGCCGCCTCCGGCAGCCCCACCAGCGGCGGCATCGGCACCTCGACCGGTGCGGTCGTGGCCGGCGGCGTACTCGGCGGTGAACTACTCGGCGCGGCGCTGGTCGGCGCGGCGGTCGTCGGGGCGGCGCTCGTCTGTGCCGAGATGCTCGGCACCGGCGGACCCGGATCGGAGCCCCGGTCGGCGGCCCGCAGCGCCAGCCACACCCCCGCCCCGATCAACCCGAGCAGGAGCAGCGCCAGGATGCCGAGCAGGATCGGCATCCACCAGCGGCGCCCGGCCTGCTCGTCGCCGTACCACTCGCCGCCGGGCTCGGGATAGCCCGCCGGCCGTGGTGGCGGCACACCGGCCCGACCAGACCAGGCGCCCACCGGCTCCTGCGGGGCGGTCGCGTCGAGCGGACGGCGTGAGCCGCCCTGTCCTGCCGGTCCGCCGGGCAACGGGCGGGTGGCGTCGCCCGCGTCCCGTGGTATGGCGCGGGTCGCCTCCACGTCCTCCCCGGCCGCGTTCCGCGGCATCGCACGGGTCGCCTCCGCGTCTTCCCCGGCCGTGTCGCGCGGCATGGCACGGGTGGCGTCGGCGTCCGGATCCGGGGGCAGCGCCCGGGTCGCGTCCGCGTCACCGGCGGGTGGTTCCTGACGGTCGTCGCTCATGGCACGTCCTTTCCCCACCGGGACGGGGCGCACGGCCCTCGATCGTCCACCGTAGCGGTCCCCGGCGACACCGGCTGGGATCAGCGCGCCGCGTCCGTCAGGGAGTCGGCGACGGGGAGACAGTCGGCGGCGTGGACGCCTTGTCGCCGCAGGTGAGCGTCACCTGGTCGTTCCACCGGGCGGTGCCGCCGGCCACCGGCTGCTGCGCCGTGACCGGACCCTGGCGTCCGGTGGCGTACCGGGGATAGAGCCCCGCCTCCACCAGATCGTCGGCCGCGTCGGAGCAGGACAGCGTGCCCACGTCGGGCACTGTCACGGTCGGCGCGGGCCCGGCGACCCACACGGTGACAGTGGTGCCGCGCTTCACCGGGGTGCCGGGAGCCGGTGAGGTGCGCTCCACGGTGCGTCCGGTGCCCGTACCGAACACCAGTCGCCAGCCGAGCCGGCGCTCGCGCAGATCCCGGCGGGCCTGCTCGAAGTCGACGCCCACCACCTCGGGCACCGTGAGCCCGGCCGGGGCGCTGCTGCGCGTACCGGACGGCCGGGCGGTGGTGGTGGTCGGCGGCGCTGTGGTCGCGGAGGCCGATGTGGACGCGGCACCGACCGGTGCGGTGTCGCCGCGTTCGGCCGGGCGCTCCGGCTCGCCGGCAAGGATCCACCCGACGCTGGCGCCGATCACCGCCAGCAGGATCACGGCCACGCCACCGCCGAGGAGCATCCTGCCCCGCCTCGGTCCACTGCCGTCGCCTACCGGTTCCCGCTCGTCCGTCATGCTCCCCGCCCCGATCATCGACGACCGTATCCGTTGCTGCGGAACGGTCACGGCCCGTCGTCACGACTCGCCGCGCCGACCTCGGGACGTTACGCTCCCCGGCATGGTCAGACGGGGCTGGGGAGGATCGACAGCCGCCGCGCTCGGCGTCGCCGCCGGCGCAGGCGCCGCGCAGCTCGGTTTCGGGTACGGGCTGGGCATCATCAACTGGGCGCCGGCCGGCGCGGTACGGGCCGAGGCGGCCTGGGTGGCGAGCCTCGCTTGGGCGACCTGGATCGCGGCGACATCGGTCATCGTCGGTGCGGTCTGCGCCCAGCGCCTACGCGGCAGCGACGACGAGCCGCGGGGCACGCTGCCCCGGCTCGGCCTGGCGCTCGCCGCGGGTGTCGGCGCGATCGTCACCGTTCTGCTGGTGGCGGTTCCGGCGCGGGCGGCCCGGGTGCCCGACGTCTCCGCCCCGCAGGCCGTCGCCGCCGCGTACGCGGGTGCGGGGCTGCTGCTCGGCGTGCTGCTCGCCGTCTGGGCGCTGCACACCCGGGCCGCCGCCACGAACCTGATCGCCACCACCGGCTGGCTCTGGCTGCTCGCCGTGGTGTCGGTGGTCGACGGGGTGGTCGCCGGCCGTGGCCTGACCACCGCCCAGCTCGGCATCTGGCAGATCAGCGCGGACCGTGGCGCGTTCTGGATCCGCGACTACTTCTACTGGCCCGGTGCGCTGCTGTCGGTGCTCTCCGCCCTGGTGATCGGCTTGGTGGCGGCCCGCCGAGCCGCCCGCGCACCGGAGATCCGGGTCGGCGTGGCGGCCTCCGGGGCGGCCGGACCGCTGCTCGTCGCGCTGGCGTACCTGCTGGCCGTGCCGCGCCTCGCCGGGATCGCCGCGGAACAGTTGTCGGCCCACCTGATCGCCCCGTACGCGGTGATCGCCGGCGTCGGCGGCTCGGTGGTGATGGCCGCGCTGGCCCAGCGCGCCGAGCGCCGGAGCGCCGAGCGGGTGACACTGCCACGGCAGCGCACCGGCGAGCCGGACGAGATCAGCGGGGATGCCGACCCGGCCCCCGCAGACCCGACCGAGGCGGACCCGCAGTCGCCGCCGGGCACGTCGTCTGCGGCCCGGTCAGGCACGTCGCCGTCGGGCACCTCGAGGTCGGGCACCTCGGCTGCGGGCCGGTCGGACAAGTCGGCGGCGAGCGGATCGGCTTCGGGCGGGTCAGACACCCCGGCGTCGGGCCGGTCCGTGCCGGATGGCTCCGCGTCGAGCCGGTCGGCATCGGGCCTCGCCGACCAGGCGACCGCGCCGGACAAGGCACCGGACACGTCGGTCGGGCCGAGCCGGAACACCGGGGTGGAGGACGGACCGGGCACGGCATCCGGCCGGACGGAGACCGAGCGGGGTCGTGCCACCCGGTCCGCCACCGGCCGCCGGGGCCGGGCCATACCACCGCAGCGGCAACCCGAGGCATCCGAGCAGGCCGTCCCCGCAGGACCACACGACGGAACGAACCCGCAGGACGACCCCCCGTCCCCGGGCAAGCCTTCCCCAACCGACCCGCCGGCCACCGACACCACCCGCC
>NZ_WBKS01000134.1:0-15938 GCF_008868145.1 Micromonospora sp. AMSO1212t | reverse complement strand
AACCCGTCGACGTCGCCACATACGCGTCAGCCGACGCACCGTGGGTGAACGCCACCACGTCATCCCGACCGTCACCATCGAAATCCGTCGGCGAACCACCGAAATACCGGGCGGCCGAGCCTCCGCCGCCCTGGTTCACCAGTGAGAGGTAGTAGTTCCAGTTCCAGTTCGGCCCCGGGTCGGTGTGGTCGTTGCCCGGGATCTCGTTGTGGCCCTTGATGCCGGTGCGGTTCTTCGGGATGCCGTACTTGTCGCACAGGTAACGGGTCAGCGCGGCCGACGAACGGTACATCGCGTCGGTGAACCAGGCCGGGTTGTCGACGTAGCCCTCGTGCTCGATGCCGACGCCGTACGCGTTGCCGGACCGGGCGTGGTACGCGGTGTCGCCCTCGCGGACCATCTGGGTGATCTCGCCGTTGCTGGACTTGACCACGTAGTGGGCGCTGACCCCGGCCGACGGGTTCTGGAACCAGCTGATCGTGCCGGCGTACGAGCCCTGGGTGACGTGGAGGATCACAGTGGTGATCCGGCTGGACCGCCCGACGCCGTAGTTGGCGCCGTTCGCGGCGACCCACCGCGCCGGCGGGTACTCGGGCACGGCGGCGGCCAGGGTACGGGACGCCGTGCCGGCGGGTGCCACAGTGGCGTAGCGGCCCCGCTCCGGCTCGACCCGGTGCGCCCGGACCGGCACCGCCCCGGCAATGCCCTGCTGCACCAGCTCGTAGATCCCGTCCGCGTACAGCCGGGCGGTGGCGTCGTCGGCCGCGCCGCCGTACCGCGCCACCACCGGGTACCAGGCGGTCACCCGCTCCCGGTCCCGCGCGGTCAGCCCTTCGGCGTCGGCCAGCTCGCGCAGCACGGCCGCGCCGCCGCGGATGTTCGCCGGCGTGACGGTCTTCAGTCGCCCGACCGGCTCGCCGGTCAACTCCGCCGCCCGTTCCAGGCTGTGCTGGACCGGGTTGCTCACCAGGTGCATCACCCCGTAGCCGTTCGCCTGGCTCGGCTTGCCGCCGTGCGGGTCCAGGCGGGACTCGCCGTAGCCGAGCGCCACGAGCACGTCCCGGGGCACGTCGTACTCCTGTGCCGCCCGCACGAAGGCCGCGTCCAGCGCGGTACGGCCGGACGGCGTCGCGGTCGCGGACGCGGGCTGGACCGCGACCGCGCCGACGAGCGCCGCGGCCAGCAGGGCGACGCCGACCCGCCGCCGTCTCCGTCGTGTTCCGGCCACGGGGGCCTCCCATCCTGACGTCACAGGGTCACCTCACCGGTGAGGCCGAAGTAGTCGTGCCACTTGCTGCTGGCACCGAATGTGGTGCCGGTGGACAGCGCCACGTACACGTCGTTCGTGGTGCCCTTGGTGAAGACGACGAGGTCGTCCTTGCCGTCGCCGTCGGTGTCGCCCAGGTACGGGAACTCACCGGGCAGGCAGAAGAAGTCGTGCCACTTCACAGTGATGCCGGCGAAGCCGGTGCCGGTGGAGGTGGCGGCGTAGACGTCGGCGTCGGCGTTGCAGGTGAACGTCACGATGTCGTCGCGTCCGTCGCCGTTGATGTCGCCCACCCGAGGCTGCTCGGCGCCCACGGCGAACAGGTCGTGCCACTTCTGCGGCGCCCCGAACGAGGTCCCGGTGGACAGCGCCACGATGACGTCGGCCGCCGACGCCGGGCCCTGAGTGAACGTGATGATGTCGTCGCGCCCGTCGCCGTTGACGTCGCCGAGTGCGGGGAACTCCCCCGTGACGGAGAAGAAGTCGTGCCACTTCACCGACGTGCCGGCGAACGACGACCCGGTGGACACGGCGACGTAGACGTCGGCCGTCGCGTTGTGTGTGAACGCGACGATGTCGTCGCGGCCGTCGCCGGTGACGTCGCCCACGGCGGCTATCTCGGCACCCGGCGCGAACCACTCGTGCCACTTGCCCGGCGACGTGAACGCCGACCCGTTCGACAGCGCCACGTACACGTCGCCGGTGTTGCCGTGCGCGAACGTGACGATGTCGTCGCGTCCGTCACCGTTGACGTCACCTGTCGAGGCGGTCTCCCCGCCGATGGAGAAGAAGTCGTTCCACTTCACCGACGTTCCCGCGAAGCCCGTGCCGGTGGAGGTGCTCGCGTAGACGTCGGCGGAGGTGTTCTGGGTGAAGGTGAGGACGTCGTCGCGGCCGTCGCCGTTGACGTCGGTCGACGACCCGCCGGCCATGCCGTGGGTACGGGCCGCCTGGTTGAGCAGCGTCCGCGCGGTCGCCGCCACCTGGTCGTACCGGTCGGGGAACCCCGACCGCTGGACGCACTGCGCCACCTGGCCGGCGGTGTAGCCGGGGTTGTTGCGGTCGCAGGTGATCGCCCGGGTGACGTACTGCTGGGTGGCGTAGACCGGGTCCATGATCTGCTCGGGGGTGCCCCACCCGTAGTCCCAGCGCTGCTGGAACACGCCGAGGCTGGACTTGTCACCGCAGGGCAGGTTGTTCATGTGGGACTCGACCCACCCCGCCTCGAAGGTGGAGAGCATGACCTTGTCGTTGACGTTGTACGACCGGGCCACCCGGTAGACGATCAGCGTGACGGCGGGGTCGTGGGTGGCCGGCACGGACGGGCAGGCCAGCGTGTCCATCGGTACGGCGGCCGCGGGCGCGCCGACTGCGACGGCCGCCACGGCCGTGCAGAGCGCGACGAGCATCGCCGGTGGAGTTCGTCTCACCGTGCTCCTCGGGGGTGTCGGAGGAAGGAACCGGAGATGGCCGGCCGACCGGGGTGACCAGGCGACGCGACCGTGAGAAATCGATTGCTGACGAGTGTTGTAGTCACCGCTGTCGATGTCAATAGCGACCGTGGGGCCGCCGGGAAGCGCGGCGGACCCGGCCGGAAATCGATTGCTTGACGGGTATAGGATTCCGAGCGATCTCCCGCGGTGGCGGTCTCCCTCCGGTGGGTCACGATCCGACGGGCAGACCGCCATGGGCCGGCCGGGCCGGACCCGCCGACGGACGACGGGAGCGGCGATGACGACCATCTACGACGTGGCGCGTCGCGCGGGAGTGTCGCCGGCGACCGTCTCCCGTGTCCTCAACGGGCGTGCCTCGGTCGACCCGGAGATGGCCGCGCGGGTACGGCAGGCCGCGCAGGACCTCGACTACCGCCCCAACGCCGTCGCGCGCAGCCTCCGCCGCAGCCGAACCAGTCTCTGGGCGGTCATCATCTCCGACATCGGGAACCCGTTCTTCACCTCGATGGTGCGCGGTGTCGAGGACGTCGCGCAGGAGGCCGGCTTCTCGGTCGTGCTCTGCAACGGCGACGAGGACCCGGAGAAGGAGGCCCGCTACGTCGCCGCGGCCCTGGCCGAGCGGATGGCAGGGGTGATCATCTCCTCGTCCGGGCGGCCGGCCCTGATCAGCCGCCTGGTGCAGGCTCGCATCCCGGTCGTGGCGATCGACAGGCAGCCACGCGGCGTCGAGGTGGACACCGTGCTGGTGGACAACACCCACGGCGCCGAGCAGGCGACCGCCCATCTGGTGGGCAGCGGCTACCGGCGGATCGCCTGCATCACCGGCCCGCGCCGGATCTCCACCGCCATGCAGCGGCTGCGGGGCTACCAGCGGGCGCTGAAGGCGAGCGGACGCCCGGCCACCGAGGACCTGATCCGGTACGCGGACTTCCGCGAGGAGGGCGGCTACCGCGCGATGGCCTCCCTGCTGGAGACCGCCGAGCCGCCGGATGCGGTGTTCGCGGCGAATAACCTGATGACGGTGGGCGCCGTCGAGTGCCTCGTGGACAACGGCATCGGCGTGCCCGACCCGTTCGGCATCGTCGGGTTCGACGACATCCCGTGGGCGCACCTGGTCCGGCCCTCGCTGAGCACCGTCGCGCAGCCCACCTACGACCTCGGGCGTACCGCCGCCACGCTGCTCGTCGAGCGGATCGCCGACCCCGCCAAGGCGCCCTCGACCGTGGTGCTCCACACCGAGCTGCGGGTACGCGAGAGCTCGGCGCCGTCGGCCGGCCGGCAGGGCCCCGCGGCGGGCCGAACCCGGTCACGCGGCACTGCCGCCGGCTCGCTCAGATCGTGACCTCCCCGCACAGGTGCACCCGTACGCCCAGCTCGGCGAAGAGGGCGGCCTTGACCCGTAGCGCGCGGTCGGCGGTGTCGGCGTCGGGCGCGTAGACCACGTTGACGTGGTTGGCCTTGTGCCGGGCCATCAACTGGTCGCGACCCACGCCGTGCAGCACGGCGTGCATGATCGGCCACTGCGGTGTGGTGGCGTCCAGCCGCCGCCGGGTCTCCGCCTCGGGCAGCTCCACCACCGTGCCGCGCCCGAGGTCGACGTGCAGGCCGCCGTCCATCACGAACACCCGCGACCAGACGATCTCCCCCGGCTTCGACACGCCGCTGAGCGTGCCCCCGCCGAGCGGGAAGTACATCGGCGGCTGACGCATGCTGTACGACCTGTCGTAGCCCCCGTTGTGCGACGCGGGCACCGAACCGGAGATCTCGAAGACCCAGACGAAGTTCTCGCCGTACTGCTGTCCCCAGCGAATGTCGTGCAGCGTCGTCGCCGGGTCCAGGCCCATCGCGGTCCAGATCCGGTTGGTGACCAGCGAGTCCACCGCGACGCCCTCGTCCACCTCGTTGAAGTGCGGCAGCGCGACGCCCGGGTACAGCTCCCGTGAGCCGTCCCGACTGGTCACCGGGGGGCGATCGACGTTGTTGAGCAGACCCTCGGCCAGGTCGCTGGCGGGCACTGTGTCCTTGAGCCCCTGCTGGTACTGGATCCCGACCGCGTCCAGCCCGAAGTCGTCGGCGATGCGCAGCGCCGCGACGTACATCCGGCACTGGCTCAGCAGCTGCGCCCGGGTCAGCTCGGTGGCCTCGTCGGTGCCGGTGTGGAACGTCATCCCGGCCGCCTCCAGCCAGGCGAGCACCGCCCGCGCCTCGGCGTCGGGCACGCGTGCCATCTCCGCCACCAGCGCGCTCTGGGAGAGGCGTTCCTTGAAGACGCCGATCGGGTTGAGCAGCTCGTCGTCGATGATCGCGTTGTACATGCCCATGCAGCCCTCGTCGAAGACGCCGATGACGGCCCGCTCGGAGACGAGCTGCCGGGCCAGCGCCACGCCGAGTTCGACCTCCTCGTCCGGCCGCAGCTCGGGCAGCGGGCGTACATGGCTCTCGTCGTGCGTCACCCGGCCGGTCTCCAGCCACTTCTTCAGGCCGTCGCGCGCCCACTCGTCGGTGAAGTCCTCGCTCCACAGCGTCGAGTACCGCACGCCCGCCTTGGTGAGGCTGCCGGCGAGGTTGAGCAGGCCCACCAGGCCCGGATACTCCCCGCTCCAGTTCGCCACCAGCAGGATCGGCCCGCGGTGGGCGCGCAGCCCGGCCAGCACGTGGTGGCTGTACTGCCAGACCGCCTCCACCACGACGAGCGGCACGTCGGCCGGGATGCTCCGGAAGACCTCGATCCCGGCGCGCTGGCTGTCGATGAAGCCGTGTCCCTTGAGCGGGTCGACGTCATGACCGCGCCGGACGTGCCAGCCGAGCGCGGTGACGGCGGCGGCGAGGTCGGCTTCGAGCTGCCGCTGGGTGGGCCAGCAGGTGACGTTGGCGCTCGACCGCAGGTCGCCGCTGGCTACCGTGTAGACGGTGCGGGGCGGGGCGGCCGGGCGCTCGATCGGCACGGGCATCGTGTAGCGGGTCACGGGGCGGCTCCCTCGACGGGCGGACGGTGGGCGGGACGGGGCGCGGCCGCGTTCAGAGGCCACCGAGCTTCGCGTACGCCTCGGCGGCGTTCTCCTTGGTGATCCGCATGGTGCCCAGCGTGGTGGTACGCGGGACGTCCTCGGCGCAGTCGACGAGGATCTTCCGGGCCAGCTCGACCGCCTCCCGGCCGCCGGTGGCGTACTGGAACGTGGCGGCCAGGCGGCCCTGCTCGACGGCCTTGATCCCGCCGGAGGGCACCGGCAGCGCGTCGATGCCGGTGAACTTGATCCGCTGCGCCTTGCCCGCCGACTTCGCGGCGAGGTAGGCACCCTCGGCCATCGGGTCGTTGTGCGCGTAGATCGCGGACACGTCCGGGTGGGTCTTGATCAGTGCGTCCGCCACCGACTGTCCCTTCTCCCGCAGCCAGTCGCCGGGCTGGGAGGCGACGATCTGGATCTTCGGGTTGGCGGCGATGCCGTCGCGGAAGCCCTGCGCGCGTTCGGCGGCGGGGGTCGAGCCGGGCAGGCCGGCGATCTCGATCACCTTGCCGCCGCCGGGCAGCAGCGTCGTGGCGTAGAACTCGCCGGCCGCCTTGCCGATCGCCACGTTGTCGCCGCCGATGAACGCGGTGTACGCCTCCCCCTCGACCTTGCGGTCCAGCACGATCACCGGCACGCCCTGGTCGTACGCCTTCTTCACCACGGCGGTCAGCGGCTTGGCCTCGTTCGGCGAGACGATCAGCAGGTCGATCTTCTGGGTGAGGAAGTTCTCCACGTCGGCGACCTGCTTGCTGTTGTCCTGCGCGGCGTCGGAGACCACGACGCGGAAGCCGGGCACCGACTTCGCCGCCGTCTGCACGTCGTTGTTCATCACCTGCCGGTACGGCTCGGCGTTGTTGGCCTGGGACATGCCGATCAGGAAGTCCTTGCCGGCGCCGCAGGCACGGGCCTGCCCGGCGTCGTCGGACGGCTTCTCGACGCTGCACCCCGTCGCCGCCAGCGCGCCGGTGACCAGCAGCGCGAGCAGTGTGGTTCGCTTGTCCATCGGTGGCTCCTCGGAGTCGGTTCGGTCAGGCGAGGCCGCGGCGCAGCTTCTGCAACGCCGCCGCGAGCACGATCACCAGTCCCTTGATCAGCAGCTGGACGTTGGCGTCGATGTTGTTGAGCGCGAGGATGTTGTTGAGGATGCCGAGCAGCAGCGCGCCGGCCAGGGTGCCGCCCATCGAGCCGGAGCCACCGGCCAGGCTGGTGCCGCCGATGACGACGGCGGCGATCGCGTCCAGCTCGTATCCGGCGCCGTCGTTCGGGCTGCCCTGGTTGAGCTGTCCCGCGTGGACCACGCCGGCCACCGCCGCCAGGAGGCCGGCGACGGCGAACACGGCGACCTTGACCCGGGTGACCGGCACGCCGGAGAGCCGGGCCGCCTTCTCGTTGCCGCCGATCGCGTAGACGTGCCGGGCGAACGCCGTCGTCCGCAGCACCACGACAGCGGCCACCCCGATCAGGACGAACAGCACCGCCGGCACCGGGAGCACGCCGTTTATCGAGCCGTTCAGCAGTTCGAAGGCGGGCGGCGCCTCCTGGGGTCCGTCGCCGTAGGCGATCGGGATGCCGAGGCCGCCGGACCATATCCGGGCGATGCCTCGGGCGACCTGGAGACCGGCCAGTGTCACGATGAACGACTGGATGCCGAGGCGGGCCACGGCGTACCCCTGGAGCGCGCCGAACAGCGCGCCGATCGCGAGCACCGCGGCAACGGCGGGCAGGATGCCGAGCCCGGAGTCGACCATGAGCGTCGCGGTGCCGACCGCCGACAGACCGAGGATCGCCCCGACCGACAGGTCGATGCCGCCCAGCAGGACGACGAACGTCATCCCGATCGCGATGATGCCGATCTCCGACACCGCGCGGACGATGTTCCCCAGGTTGCCGGCGGTGAGGAAGAGGATCTCGCCGTCGCGGCGCGGGGAGGCGAGGATCGCCACGACGAAGACCACGAGCAGCGCGAAGAGACTCTGCACCGCGAAGAGCCGGTCGGCGAGTTCCCTGCGGCTGCGCGGCCGGCGCAGCCAGTGGGCTGTCGCGCCGCGCAGTCCGGCCGTACCGGCGGCCGGCCCGGTCACTGCCGGCTCGGGCGGCGGCACGCGGGTGTCGGTCATCGGTCGTCCCTTCCGGCGGCCGGGCCGCCCATCGCCGCCGCGAGGACGTCCTCGGCGGTGCAGCCGCCGGTGGCGAGGTCGGCCACGGCCCGGCCGCGGCGCAGCACCACCACCCGGTCACAGACGCCGAGCAGCTCGGGCAGTTCCGAGGAGGCGAGCAGGATGCCCATGCCGTCGACGGCGAGCCGGCGCAGCAGCCGGTAGATCTCCGCCTTCGCCCCGATGTCGACGCCGCGGGTCGGCTCGTCCAGCAGGAGCAGCCGCGGCTCGGTGAGGAGGTGGCGGGCGAAGACGACCTTCTGCTGGTTGCCGCCGGAGAGCGCGCCGACCGGCGTGGCCGCCGACGCCGTCTTGATCGCCAGGTCGGTGAGCGACCGCGCGACGGCCGCCCGTTCCCGGCCGTGGATGACGAACCCGGCCGAGGTCAGCCTGGACAGGGCAGCCAGCACGATGCTCCGGCCGACCGGGTGTTCCAGGACGAGCGCGGAGCGGCGCCGGTCCTCGGGGACGAAGCCGACGCCGGCACGCAGCGCCGCGCGGGGCCGGCGCGGCGCGTACGGGCGGCCGGCCAGCAGAACCGTGCCGGTGCGGCGACCGGCGGGCCCGGCGCCGAACAGGGTCTCCAGCAGTTCGGTGCGTCCGGCGCCCATCAGCCCGGCCAGGCCGACGATCTCGCCGGCCCGCACGGTCAGGCTGATGCCGGTCGGCTCGCAGCGGCCGGGCCGGGGCGCCCGGGGCCGCACCGCCAGGTCGGTGACGTGCAGCAACGGGTCGCCGCCGGCCGATGCGGGCAGCGGGCCGGGCGCGCCGGCCACGTCCGCCGGAGCGGGCTCGAACAGTGACGCGGCCCGGCCGCCGACCATCATCGCCACGATCCGCCGCCGTTCCATCCGGCCGGCCGCTACGACACCGGCGACGGAACCGTTGCGCAGCACCGTCGCGCGGTCCGCGACGACCTCGATCTCCTCCATCCGGTGGGAGATGTAGACGACACCGACGCCCCGGCGGCGCAGGCCGCCGATGGTGGTGAACAGCCGCCGCACCTCCCCGTCAGCGAGCGCGGCCGTCGGCTCGTCCATGACGAGGACGCGGGCGTCCAGGGCGAGCGCCTTGGCGATCTCGACGAGCTGCTGCTCGCCGACGCGCAGCGAGCCCACCGGGCGGCGCGGGTCGATGTCGGCGCCGAGCCGGTCCAGGTGCTCGCGCGCGGTACGGGCCGCGGCCCGCCGGTCGACTGTGCGCAGCCGGGTCCGGGGCTCCCGCCCGAGCACGAGGTTGTCGGCCACCGACAGGGCGGGCACCAGGTCGAGTTCCTGGTGGATGGTCGCGATCCCGGCGGCCTGGGCCGCGGCCGGGCCGGTGAACCGTACCGGCGTCCCGTCGACCGCGACCTCTCCGTCGTAGTCGGTGATCACGCCGGACAGGACGTTGATCAGAGTGGACTTGCCCGCGCCGTTCTCGCCCAGCAGCGCGTGCACCTCGCCCGCCCGTACGTCGAAGTCGACGCCGTCGAGCGCCGTCACGCCGCCGAACCGCTTGGCCACGCCGGTCGCCGCGACCACCACCCGGCCGCTCGGGCCGGGCGCGTCGCGGGTGTCCACGCCGGTCATGGGATCGCGTTGATCGCGGCGTGCGCGGCGTCGGCGAACGGCACGTCCCGCCGGACCCCGCTCGCGGTCAGACGCCAGGTGCCGCCCGCGTACTGGCCGGGCGCCCAGGACAGGCCGCCGGAGCGCCACAGCGGCTGCCAGGCCGCCATCGCGTGGCCGGCGTCGTACCAGGTGTTGTCGCCGCGCCAGGCCGACCCCCACCGGTGCGCCGCGACCACCGAGAGCCCGTCGCCGGTGCTCATCGTCCAGCGGGGCATGCCGGTGACGTCACCTGTCGGCCGCGCCTCCGCCACCGGGTCGCCGACCAGCGGGGACGCGGCGTCGACGTTGAACGCCACCTCCCACACCGCGGCGGTCGGCCACCCGTTCACCGACCAGGTGACGTCGCTCTGCAACCCGGGACCGGTCCACCGGGGCGTCACGGTGAGCAGCCAGTCGGCGGTGACCGGCTCGTCGCCGAACGGGATGCCGGCCAGGTTGATCCGGGAGCCGTCGGCCGACACGTCGACCCGGGCCGGCGCCCCGGCCCGGTCGGTCACGTCGAACCGGCCGACGGCGAGGTACGGGCCGGTGCCCCGGTGCGACGAGTCGAGCGCGGGACGGTGGTTGCCGGCGCCGGCCGGGTCCACCGCCAGCTCGGCGATCCGGGCGTTCGGCCAGGTGCGCACGTCGGCGCGCAGGAATCCGGTGGTCACCGTCCAGCCACGGGCCACCACACCGGCCGACCAGGTCAACGGCGCCAGCCAGAGCCCGCCCTGACCCCAGCCGGCGTGGGTCAGGTACCAGTTGGAGCCGTCCACCACGACCTCGGCGGCGTGCGCGTCCAGCACCGTCACCTTCTCCGCGCCGTCGAAGCGCAGGGGGTCGCGGCTGCGGTAGACGGCCGTTCGCCGGTACGCGGCGCCGTAGTCGGTGCCGTCGCAGCAGACGAACAGGTACCACCACTCCCCCCGGCGCACCACGAACGGCGACTCCGTCTGCCCGCCCGCCCGGCCGGTGTGCGGCGAGGTGTACGCGATCGCGCGGCCGCTCCACGAACGCAGGTCGGTGCTGGTCCGGTACGCCACGACATGGTTGCCGCCGGACGGGCTCGACGTGGCCGTGTAGTACATGACCCAGCGGTCGCCGACCCGGGTCACCATCGGGTCGCGGCCCTCCCACCCGTCGGTGAACAGCGGGTTGGCGGAGCTGCGGGTCCAGGTGAACAGGTCGGTCGAGGTGGCCAGGTGCATGCGGTACCGGGCGTAGTCCGGGTTCCCGGCCGCGTAGAACATGTAGTAGACGCCGTTGTGCTGGACGACGTGCGGGGCCCAGATCCACTGCTCCCCGGCCCCGGGGTCGGCGGCCAGCGCCACCGGCCGTTTCGTCCACGGGCCGGTCGGGGTGGGCGCGGTGGCGTGCCCGAAGACCTTCTCGTCCTGCGGCGCGCCGGGTTCGGCGTGGGTGATGCCGAACAGGTGCCACACGCCGGTCTGCTCGTGTCGTACCAGCGTGTGGTCGTTGTAGTACCAGGTCGTCGACTCGCCTGCGCTCGGGTCGTAGACGCGGGTGGACCCGCCCCGCGCCGGTGTCTCGCCGAGCAGCTCGTACGGGGTGGTGGTGACGGCCGCGAGCGGGCCGACGCGGCGCAGCGTCACCGTGTCCAGCCCGGCGAAGAAGCCGGTCGAGGCTCCCGATCGGCCCGTCACGGTGATCGTGAGGCGGTGCGTGCCGGTCGACAGGGACGCCGAACCCAGCGGCACCGCGCCGGTACGCTGCACCGCGCCCGCGTACCCGTCGAAGAGCTGGCCGATCGCCACCCCGTCGACGGCGAAGCGCAGCGTGCCGTAGTCACCGGCGCGGGTGAGCACGGCGCCCAGGTCGTACTGCCCGGCCGGCACCGAAGGCACTGTGAGCGTCACCGAGTCGCCGGCCCGGGCGGCGCGGAACCACAGTTGGCGCCCGCCGGACCAGCTCACCCCGCAGCAGTCGGCCTGTGCCTCGACCGGAGCGGTGGCGGAGACGACCGCGAGGGACTCGGCTTCGAGGCGTACCGGGTCGTCGGCCGGGGCCGGTGCGGCCGGGACGGCGGCCAGGGCCACCCCGAGCAGGAGCACCGCGAGCACGCGTCGGGCGCGCATCACGACACGCTCGGGCGGGGCAGGTCGGTGCCGGGCGCGAACTGGTCATGCCAGCGGTTGCCGGGTGGCCCGAACCCGCCACCGGTGGAGGGCGCGACGTACACGTCGGCCGTCAGCCCTCGGGTGTACGTCACCACGTCGGCACGCCCGTCGCCGGTGAAGTCCCCCAGCCCCGGCAGTTCGTCGCCGAATGCGAAGTGGTCATGCCACTTCCACGAGTTCTGCACGAAGCGATTGCCGTCGGACAGCGACACGAACACGTCGCCCGTCGTACCCCTGGTGAACGTGACGACGTCGTCGCGCCCGTCGCCGTCGACGTCGCCCACCGCCGGCAGTTCGTCGCCGAAGGCGAAGCTGTCGTGCCACTTCCAGCCGTCCTCGACGAAGCGGGTGCCGTCGGACAGCGACACGAACACGTCGCCGGTCGTGCCCCTGGTGAACGTCACGACGTCGTCCCGACCGTCACCGTCCACGTCGCCCACTGCCGGGAACTCGTCGCCGAGCGCGAAGTGGTCGTGCCACTTGACGCCGGGTCCGAAGCCCGAGCCGGTGGAGAGCGCCACGTAGACGTCGGCGGCGGCGCCGCGGGTGAACGTGATGATGTCGGCACGGCCGTCGCCGTTGACGTCGCCGACCGCCGGGATCTCGGCGCCGACGGCGAAGAAGTCGTGCCACTTGACCCCGGCGGAGTATCCGGCGCCGGTGGAGAGCCCGACGTAGACGTCGGCGCTGTCGCCGCGGGTGAACGTGATGACGTCGGCGCGGCCGTCGCCGTTGACGTCGCCGGTGAGCGGCACCTCCGCGCCGACGGCGAAGAAGTCGTTCCAGGGCCGGCTGTCCGGCACGAACCGGGTGCCGTCGGAGAGCGAGGTGAACACGTCGGCGGCGGCGCCGCGGGTGAAGTCGACGGCGTCGTCGCGGCGGTCGCCGTCGGCGTCGCTGGTGTTGCGGGTACGGGTGGTGGCCGACACCTCGGCGGAGGGCGCCGCGGCGTTGCCCGACCCGTCGACAGCCACGACCCGGTAGTGGCGGGTCTGCGCGACGGGCAGCGGGCCGTGCCGGAACGTGGTGGCACGGGTCGTGCCGGCCAGGTTGGCGGCGGTGATCGCCACCCCCGGGTTCCGGGAGGCGTAGACGCGGTAGGACACCACGCCGACGTCGTCGGCGGAGGGAGACCAGGTCAGGCCCAGCGCGTGCATGCGCCCGCCGGTCAGGGCGAGACCGGCGACCGGGGCCGGGGCGACGGTATCGGTGAACGGCGCCACCATGCTGTCGGCCAGGTACCGGGCGGCGGTCCAGGCCGGCGCGCCGGTAGCCGGGGTGAGCTGGACGATGACCGCCGACCGGCCCGCCGTCAGCGCCGCGGGCAGCACGAACTCGTCGGCCAGCCAGCGCTGCCTGTCGTTGCCCAGCGGCTGCAGCCACACCCCGGCCGGCGTGCCGTCCACCGACACGGCCGCCTGCTGGTAGCCGCCGGCCTGGTCGCCGTGGCGGCGCAGCCGTACCCCCTGGTTGGCCGGGTCGATCGCCAGCCGGAAGCGGACCGGTGCGGTGGTGGCGCGGACCTGGCCGGTGTGCGGGACGTTGTCGTCGTCGCCCTCGAAGGCGGAGCTGAGCGCGGTCTGGGTCGCCCCGGAGTCGGTGTACGCGTGCGCGGCGCGGCTGGCGGCGTCGCCGGTGACGACGGTGTCGGTCCGGCGGGTGGTGACGGTGCGCTGGGTGTAGAGGAACGCGGTCGAGGCGTACTCGGCGGGCATGTCGTTGGCCGGTCCGTGCTCGATGCCGAAGCGCAGCGCGGTGCCGTACGCCACCGCATCGCCGATCATCAGCCGGTACGCGGCGTCGCACTCGTCGGCGCAGCCGCCGCCGCGTACCAGGTGGGCGGTGTTGCCGGTGAAGACGCCGCTGTACTCGCCGCGGTTGAAGTACCAGCCCGACTCGTAGAAGTCCTCGGTGCCGGTGCCGTAGATCTGCGGCGTGGGCGAGCCGTCGACGTACACCCGCTCGTCGCCCTCCAGGTAGTTGCGGGTGTTGCCGCCGATGATGTGGCCGCGCACGGCCTGCGAGACGCCCACGAACCGGCCCCGCCCGGGCTGGTCGGCGATGATCCAGTCGGTGCCGCCGACCGTCTCTGCGCGGCGTGACTGGGTGGTGAAGTAGCCGGCGTTGCCGTCGGCGGCGAGCCGGGACGTCCACTCGGCGCCGGGCGCCGACGTCACCTCGACCTCGACGCCGCCGACTGTGGTACCTGTCGTGTTGACGAGCGTCAGTGCGGCGGCGGTGCGGAACGGCATCGGCCACCATGCGCTGTACCAGCCGCCGGGCGCGGAGTCCATCGCGAACATCAGCGACCGGACGTTGCGCTCGCCCAGCCCGCCGCCGAAGAACTCGCCGACCGGGCTGTCGACTGTGGTACGGCCGTCGAATGTCATCCGCAGCCGCAGTCCGGCGAGCGTCGGGGCGCCGGCCGAGGCGTCCGGTACGCGCAGCCGCAGCGCGGTGATCGCCCGAGGACCAGTCAGGGCGGCCAGTGACACCTGCCCCTGCGCCGGGGCGGTGACGGTGGCGCGCGTGGTGGAGGCGCCGGCCTGGGCGGGCTTCGGGTCGCGGGTGCCGGCGGCGCGCAGCAGCGTGACCACGTCGGTGGCCGGGTCGGCCGGATCGAACCGGAGCACCCCTGCGGCGTCGGCGAAGGTCCGGTAGGTGACGTGGTGGAACAGCGGGTTGTTCTGGGTGGTGATCCGCATGGACTCCCGGTAGGGCATCGGCACCTTGACGGTGACGCCGCCGGACGTCTGGTCGGCATTGCTCACGAGCGGCGCGACGAACGGGCTGCCGAGCCGCCCGTCCACCAGATCCTGGAGGTCGGCCTGGACGACCACGACGCCGTCGAGTTCGACGCGGATCCAGCCGGTGGCGCGGACGTTGCCGTCGTCGCGGGTGAACCAGATCGACTGCACCTCGCCCGGGCCGCGCGCCTCGGCGATCACACATCCCCCGCTCTGACGCAGACACGACCAGGTGCCGACGAAGCCGTCGTCGTTGGAGCCGTCGCGGCCGAAGCTGGAGAACTGGTGGGTACGGGTGCCGGCGGCCAGCTCCGGCAGGCGGTCGAGCCGGCGGTAGGCGTCCCAGCCGATCGGGCCCTTGTCGTCGGCGACGGCGAGAGCGGGAGCGGGCGCCGTCGTGGCGGCCGGCGCGGCGGCGGACCAGGTCGCGGGCACGGCAACGGCCAGCAGCGCGGCTGCTGCGGCGCCGGCCCAACGGCCGATGCGAAGCCTCATCGGTGTCCCTTCCGAGCGGCCGTAGGAGCCATGAGAAATCGATTGCTGGCGAGTTAACTTCGAGACTTCCACGGTTGTCAATACTTTGCGCCCGGCTTTCCCTCCAGGGCAGGAATCTTCGCGGCGGGTCGGCCCGCACGCCGCGCAGCCAGGCCGGGCGGAAGCGACGCTGAAGGAAGTTTTCCGCCGGCACTCACCACCCCGGCGGGTATTGACAGGTTCCGAAGTCTGCGGTTTCACTTCTCCTCAGCGCCACCGCCCCGCCGATCGGGACGCCAGCCGCCCCTTCTCCGACGCGAACTGTCAGGGCCCGCCCATCGGCGACACCGGCCCCTGGCCTGACGCGCCCACGCGCCGCTCCGACCGTGCATCCCTCTTCCGACGAGGAGTCACCGCATGCCCAGATTCCCGACGCGTCCCGCCCGGCGGGCCCTCGTCGCGCTGCTCACCCTGGCCGCGGCCACCCTCACCGCGGTGACGGTCGCCCCGTCACCGGCACTCGCCGCGCCCACCTTCAAGGCACCGTTCCCCTGCGGGCAGCGGTGGACGTACAGCCACCACAGCGCCGAGGTGCGGCAGGCGCTGGACTTCGTCCGCGCCGACGGCGGTGTCACAGGCGGTACGCCCCAGGTGGCGTCCGCCGCCGGAGTCGCCCGCCGCTACTCGCAGCCCAGCGGCGCCGGCAACTACAT
Source organism: Micromonospora sp. AMSO1212t (assembly GCF_008868145.1). Taxonomy (NCBI): domain Bacteria; kingdom Bacillati; phylum Actinomycetota; class Actinomycetes; order Micromonosporales; family Micromonosporaceae; genus Micromonospora; species Micromonospora sp. AMSO1212t. The sequence goes on along the minus strand of NZ_WBKS01000134.1, from coordinate 386 downwards.
CGTCATCGACCACGGCGGCGGGTGGACCACCTACTACTTCCACCTCAGCGCCTACTCGGTGCCCGACGGCGCCTACGTGCAGCAGGGGCAGCAGATCGGGATCACCGGCAGCACCGGCAACTCCTCCGGCGCGCACGTGCACTACGAGCAGCTCTACAACGGCGTCGGCCAGGTCATCTCGATCAACGGCGTCTCGCTCGCGCCGTATCCCGGCCAGTACAACCAGAGGTTCCTGGTCAGCGACAACTGCGGCACGCCACCGCCGCCGCCCACGCCCCGCTATCTCGGTGGTTCGCCGACGGATTTCGATGGTGACGGTCGGGATGACGTGGTGGCGTTCACCCACGGTGCGTCGGCTGACGCCTACGTGGCGACCTCCACCGGCA
>NZ_WBKS01000133.1:0-16389 GCF_008868145.1 Micromonospora sp. AMSO1212t | reverse complement strand
GCGCCCCGCCCTGCGCGCCGATCTTGCAGTTACGGCCCTCGCCATGTCCCTTCAGCGCGGTTTGCCAGGGCCAAAACTGCAAGATCGCGGAGCCGGGGCGCGGGTCAGGAGCGGAGGTAGGAGGCGCCGTTCAGGTCGATGATGGTGCCTGACGCCCACTCGGCCTCGGGGCTCGCCAGCCAGTGCACCGCCGCGGCGATCTCCTCCGGCCGGGCCACCCGGTGGAACGGGGACTGGGCGCGTACCGCCTCGCCCCGCTCGCTCTTCAGGTGCTCGTTCGTCATGTCGGTCTCGACGAAGCCGGGCGCCACGCAGGCCACCCCGATGCCGTACGGCGCCAGCGCCACCGCGAGCGACTGGGCCATCGCGTTCATCCCGGCCTTGCTGGCCCCGTACGCCGGGTTGGCCGGCTCGCCCCGGAACGCGCCCCGGGACGAGACGTTCACGATCCGGCCCCCGCGTTCGCGCATGTGCTGCGCGGCGCACCAGGCGGCGTTCGCGGCGCCGACGAGGTTGGTGTCCAGCACCTCCCGCCACCGCGCCCGCCACTGCTCGTAGCTGCTCTCGAAGACCGGGTGCGGCGGATCGGCCGGCCCGAACACGCCCGCGTTGTTCACCAGCACGTCGAGACCGCCGAGCCGCTGGGCCGCCTCGTCCACCATGGCGCGTACCGCGTCGGGGTCGGCCAGGTCGGCGCGTACCACGACGTGCCCGTCACCGGGCAGTTCGGCGCGCAGCCGCTCGGCCAGCTCGGCCGAGTCCCGGTGGTGGATCGCCACCCGGTCCCCACCGGCGGCGAACGCCCGCGCCACCGCCCGCCCGATGCCCCGCGAGGCCCCCGTCACCAGCACCGCCCGTCCCGACATGGCGGCCATCCTGCCGCATCGGGGCGGTCCGCCCGGCGGTGCCCCCGGCACGCTCCGGGCGCCCGTCCTTACACTGCTGCGATGGACTGCCTCTTCTGCCGGATCGTCGCCGGGGAGATTCCGGCCACCATCGTCCGCGAGACCGCCACCACCCTGGCCTTCCGGGACATCGACCCGAAGGCGCCCACCCACGTGCTGGTGATCCCGAAGGAGCACTACGCGGACGTGGCCACGCTGGCCCAGGGCGCACCCGAGCTGGCCGGCGAGGTGCTCCAGACCGCCGCCGTGGTCGCCGAGGAGGAGGGCCTGACCGTCGACGGGTTCCGGCTGATGTTCAACACCGGCCCGTACGGCGGCCAGGAGGTCTTCCACGTGCACGCCCACCTGCTCGGCGGCGCGCCGCTCGGTCCGATGCTCTGCCGATGACCGACGTCCCCGACCGGCTCGGCCGGATGGTGCGCCAGGCGCAGGCCACCGGCCGGATCCCGGCGGTGTCGGCCGCCCTGCACCGGGCCGACCGGCCGCTCTGGACCTGCACCGTGGGCGACACCGGCAACGACACCCCGCTGGGACCGGAGACGGTGTTCCGGATCGGCTCGGTCACCAAGACCTTCACCGCGGCGCTCGTCATGCAGTGCCGCGACGACGGCCTGCTCGACCTGGACGACCCGATCGGGCGGCACCTCGACCTGCCCGCGCACGGCGACGCGACCGTACGCCGGCTGCTGTCGCACACCGCCGGCCTGCAACGCGAGCCGCACGGCGACGTGTGGGACAGCCTGCGCGCCCCGGCGGTCGACGAGATGCTGGCGGATCTGGCCCGGGTCGAGCGGGTGCTGCCCGCCGGCCGGCGCTTCCACTACTCCAACCTCGGCCTGGCGCTGCTCGGCGAGGCTGTCGCCCGGCTGCGCGGCGGCACCTGGGCCGAGGTGCTGGCCGACCGGGTACTCACTCCGCTCGGGCTGACCGCCACCGGCCCGCACCCGACCGAGCGCGCCGCGACCGGGTTCCTGGTCGACGCGTACTCCGACGAGGCACACCCGGAACCACCCGCCGACTTCGGCGCGGTGGCCCCCGCCGCGCAGCTCTGGAGCACCGCGACGGACATGGCCCGCTGGGCCGCGTTCCTGGCCGACCCGGCGGCGGTGGACCCGGACGGCGCGGTGCTCTCCGCGGCGACGGTCGAGGAGATGCGCTGGCCGCTCACCCCCACCGACGAGTCGGTCTGGGCGGCCGGCTTCGGGCTGGGCCTGATCCTGGTCCCGCAGCCGGAGCGGGTGACCCACGTCGGCCACGACGGCGCGATGCCCGGATTCCTCGCCGCCGTGTACGGGCGGCGCGGCGGGCAGGGCACCGCCGGGGCGATGGGCTGCGCGGTGCTCGGCTCGTCCGGCACCGGCGTGGAGGTGTTCGACCTGTCACACCGGCTGCTCGCCGCCGCCGCCGAGCACGACCCGGCGGAGATCGAGCCGTGGCGTCCCGGCCCGCCCGCGCCGGACCACCTGCGCGGCGTGCCGGGCCGCTGGTGGGGCGAGGGCTTCGAGTACGTCTTCTCCTGGCACGACGGGACGCTGCGGGCGCGTGGCGCGGACGACCCGGCCGGGAAGCCGCCCGCGGTGTTCGCGCCGCTGCCGGACCGGCCGGACGTGTTCCGGACGGTCTCCGGCCGGGAGGTGGGGGAGCTGCTGCGGCTGACCCGCGACGAGCGCGGCGTGGTGGTCCGGATGCACTGGGCGACCTACCGCTTCACCCGCACCCAGGAGACCTTCGACGGGTACGACTTCCGCGTCGGTGACTGACCGGCGAGCACCGGAAATGGGCGCGGTGCGTACGGTGCCGACCCGATACGATGGAGGTAACCGTACGCCGCGCCAGCAGGGCTCGGCACCCGAGAAGCGGAGAGCAGGTGGCGCAGGGCCCGACGGGCCCGACCTATGACCGGCACCCCACCTCCCGGCACGCCACGTGTGCAGACCAGGATCACGGTTCCCGACCAGAAGATCATGGTGAATCTGCTCGGTGCGGGCGACGAGATCCTGCGGCTCGTCGAGCGCTCGATCGACAGCGACGTCCACGTGCGCGGCAACGAGATCACCATCACCGGCGCCCCCGCCGACAACGCCCTCGCCGAGCGTCTCTTCAGTGAGCTGCTCGAACTGATCGAGAAAGGCGAGACACTGACCACAGACGCGGTACGGCGTACCGTCGGCATGCTCGAGCAGGGCGGCGCCGAGCGGCCCGCCGAGGTCCTGACGCTCAACATCCTCTCCCGGCGCGGTCGCACCATCCGTCCCAAGACGCTGGGGCAGAAGAAGTACGTCGACGCGATCGACGCCCACACCATCGTCTTCGGCATCGGCCCGGCGGGTACCGGCAAGACCTACCTGGCCATGGCGAAGGCCGTGCAGGCGCTCCAGGCCAAGCAGGTCAACCGGATCATCCTGACCCGGCCGGCGGTCGAGGCGGGGGAGCGGCTGGGCTTCCTGCCCGGCACCCTGAACGAGAAGATCGACCCCTACCTGCGCCCGCTCTACGACGCGCTGCACGACATGCTCGACCCGGAGACCATCCCGAAGCTGATGGCCGCCGGCACGATCGAGGTCGCGCCGCTGGCATACATGCGCGGAAGGACGTTGAACGACGCGTTCATCATCCTGGACGAGGCGCAGAACACCACGCCCGAGCAGATGAAGATGTTCCTCACCCGGCTCGGCTTCGGCTCCAAGATCGTCGTCACCGGTGACGTCACCCAGGTGGACCTTCCCGGCGGGACGACCAGCGGCCTGCGGGTGGTCCGGGAGATCCTGAACAACGTCGAGGACGTGCACTTCGCCCAGCTCTCCAGCTCCGACGTGGTCCGTCACAAGCTGGTGGGCGAGATCGTCGACGCGTACGCCCGCTGGGACGCCGAGCGGGAGAACCAGCAGGCGCAGAGCGTGCACGCCGTACCGGGGCGGACCGCCCAGGGCGGCCGGGCCGGCCGGCGCCGCTGACCTGCCGGCGCAAGCCGTCACATCATCAGAGGAAGACAGTTGTCCATCGAGATCGCCAACGAGTCGGGTGTCGACGTCGACACCGACGCCGTGCTCGCCGTCGCGCGGCACGCCCTCGACGAGATGGGGGTCAACCCCCTCGCCGAGCTGTCCGTGCTGCTCGTCGACATCGAATACATGTCGGAGCTGAACCACAGGTGGATGGGTGGCGACGGCCCGACCGACGTGCTCGCCTTCCCCATGGACGAGGGCAGCGTCGACCACGGCCCGGGCGAGAGCAGCCCGGCCGGCGGTGAGCCGGCCCTGCTCGGCGACATCGTGCTCTGCCCGGAGGTGGCGGCCAAGCAGGCCGCCGCGGCCGGGCACTCGGCCGCCGACGAGCTGCACCTGCTCACCGTGCACGGCGTGCTGCACCTGCTGGGCTACGACCACGCCGAGCCCGAGGAGGAGCGGGAGATGTTCGGCCTCCAGGCCCGGCTGCTGGCCAGCTGGCGGTCGACCCGGTCGCGGTGATGGACGCCTTGGCGGCGGTCCGTGCCCCCGCCGGTCTGCCCGATCTTCAACTCCTGTTCTTCGCCGCCGGGCTGGTGGTGCTCGCCGGCCTGATCGCGATGACCGAGGCGGCGCTGGCCGCCGTATCCCCGGCCCGCGCGGCCGAGCTGACCCGGGACGGCGCGCGCGGCGGGCGTGCCCTCCAGGTGGTCGCCGGTGACGTGGTCCGCCACCTGAACCTGCTTCTCCTGCTGCGCCTGCTGGCCGAGCTGACCGCCACCACGCTCGTCGCGCTGGTCGCTGTCGACACGTTCGGCGCGGGCTGGCGGGCGGCGCTGGTGACCGCCGGCGCGATGACAGTGGTGAGCTTCGTCGTGGTCGGCGTCGGCCCGCGCACGATCGGCCGCCAGCACGCGTACGCGGTCGGCCGCGCGGTCGCTCCGCTGGTGCGCTGGCTGGGCCGCGCGCTCAACCCGCTGGCGTCGCTGCTGATCCTGATCGGCAACGCGGTCACCCCCGGCAAGGGCTTCCGCGAGGGGCCGTTCGCGACCCAGGTGGAGCTGCGGGAGCTGGTCGACCTGGCCGAGCAGCGCGGGGTGGTGGAGCACGGCGAGCGCCAGATGATCCACTCGGTCTTCGCGCTCGGCGACACCATCGCCCGCGAGGTGATGGTGCCGCGTACCGAGATGGTGTGGATCGAGGAGAGCAAGACGCTCGCGCAGGCGCTGGCGCTGTTCCTGCGCTCCGGTTTCTCCCGCATCCCGGTGATAGGAGAGAACGTCGACGACGTGCTCGGCGTGCTCTACCTCAAGGACCTGATCCGGCGGGTCCAGGGCGACCAGGAGGCCCGGCAGATGCCGGTGGCCGAGCTGATGCGCCCGGCCACGTTCGTGCCGGAGTCGAAGCCGGTGGACGACCTGCTCTCGGAGATGCAGGCGGCCCGGAACCACCTGGTCATCGTGGTCGACGAGTACGGCGGCACCGGCGGGCTGGTCACCATCGAGGACATCCTGGAGGAGATCGTCGGGGAGATCACCGACGAGTACGATGTCGAGCGCCCGCCGGTCGAGCACCTGCCGGACGGGGCCGTGCGGGTGACCGCGCGGCTGCCGGTGGAGAATCTGGGTGAGCTGTTCGACACCGAGCTGCCCACCGACGAGGTGGAGACGGTCGGTGGCCTGCTCGCCCAGGCGCTCGGCCGGGTGCCCATCCCGGGCGCCGAGGCCGAGGTGGCCGGCCTGCGGCTGGTGGCCGAGGGCACCACCGGCCGGCGCAACCGGATCGACACGGTTCTGGTGAGCCGGGTCGACCGGGGTGACGCGCCGGAGGGCACCAACCGAAGCGAGCCGCCCGATTCGCGTGGCGACAACAACCGTTCTGAGGAGAGGCAACCCGCCGATGCCTGAGTCACCCGCCGTACCGGCTGCCCTGCCCACCCCCGCCGACCCGGCGGAGCTGAGCGCCGAGGACGCCAAGCTCGTCGTCCTGGCCCGGGGCGCGCGGAGCCGGGTGGCGGCCGTGGAGGGCGCCGCGGTCCGCGACCAGGACGGCCGGACGTACGCGGCGGCGAGCGTGGCGCTGCCGTCGCTGACCCTGACCGCGCTCCAGCTCGCTGTGGCCTCGGCGGTGGCGGCGGGCGCGAGCCGGCTGGAGGCCGCTGTGGTGGTGAGCGAGGCGTCGACGCTGGACGGGGCCGGGCACGCCGCGGTGCGTGACCTCTCCGCCGACGCGCCGGTGCACGTGGCCGCGCCGGACGGCACCGTCCTCGGCACGGTGGTCGAGTGACCACGCCCGAGGCGCGTCCCTACCGGGCCGGTTTCGCCTGTTTCGTCGGGCGGCCGAACGCCGGCAAGTCGACGCTCACCAACGCGATCGTCGGCACCAAGATCGCGATCACCTCGAACAAGCCGCAGACCACCCGGCACATCATCCGGGCGGTGCTGCACCGGCCGGACTCGCAGCTCGTGCTGGTCGACACCCCGGGCCTGCACCGTCCCCGGACGCTGCTCGGCGAGCGCCTCAACGATCTGGTCCGGGAGACCTGGAGCGAGGTCGACGTGATCGGCCTGTGCGTCCCGGCGAACGAGCCGGTCGGGCGGGGCGACCGCTTCATCACCGGCGAGCTGGCCAGCCTGAAGGCCACGGTGCTGGCGGTGGTCACCAAGACCGACCTGGTCGACAAGAAGCGGCTGGCCGAGCAGTTGCTCGCGGTGAGCGAGCTGGGCGAGTTCGCCGCAGTGGTGCCGGTCAGCGCGGTCTCCGGGCACCAGGTCGACACGCTCGTGGACGTGATGACCGGCTACCTGCCGGAGTCACCGCAGCTCTACCCGGACGGCATGCTCACCGACGACCCGGAGCAGGTCCTCGTGGCGGAGCTGGTCCGCGAGGCGGCGCTGGAGGGTGTACGCGACGAGCTGCCGCACTCCATCGCCGTGGTGGTGGAGGAGATGATCCCGGAGGGCAACCTCACCAAGATCTACGCCGACGTGTACGTGGAGCGCTCGAGTCAGAAGGCCATCGTCATCGGCCACCGGGGCAGCCGCCTCAAGCACGTGGGCACCACCGCCCGGCGGCAGATCGAGGAGTTGCTCGGCACCCGGGTCTATCTCGACCTGCACGTACGGGTGGCGAAGGACTGGCAGCGCGACCCGAAGCAGTTGCGCAAGCTCGGCTTCTGACCGGCGGCCGGGGCAGGTCCGGCGGCGGGTGATCAGGATCAGCCAGACCTATGGGACATCTCACTTTCCATGGGTGTTCGTGGCTGTTTCGCAGCATCCGGGAGCAGGGTAGGGACCATTGTCTCTGCCCCCGGACCCCGCCGTGAGCTGATGCGAAACCGCTATCTGGACCTGCTCCGCTTCCTGGCCATCCTGCGAGTCGTCACCTACCACGTCACCGGCTACGCCACGCTCACGCTGGTGTTCCCGGCGATGTCGGTGATGTTCGCCCTGGCCGGGTCGCTGATGGCGGCGTCACTCGACCGCAGCGGGGTGCGTTCGGTCGGGCGCCGGCTGCGCCGCCTGCTGCCGTCGCTGTGGGTGGTCGCCGCGGTCTTCGTGCCGGCCATGCTGCTCACCGGGCTGACGTTCAGCCCGAGGGTGCTGCTCTGGCTCTTCCCGATCAGCGATCCGCCGGCCAACTACTGGGGTGGGCTGGCGCTGAGCCCGATCTGGTACCTGCGGGACTACCTGTGGTTCGTACTGGCCTCGCCGCTCGTGCTGTGGCTGTTCCGACGGGCGCCGCTGCCCACGCTCGCCGCGCCGTACCTGCTGCTGGTCGCGATCGAGGCCGGCGTCCTGGCGAACCCGCCGACGGTGCTGCGCGAATTCGGCCTCTACTTCGGCGCCTGGTTGCTCGGCTTCGCCCACCACGACGGGCTGCTGCGCCGCATGCGTAACCGGGTGCTGCTGCCGGCGGCCGCTGTGGTCGGCGCCGCCGGGCTGGCCTGGATCGTCACCCACCCGGGCCCGCGCGGGTACGACATCAACGACATCCCGCTCGGCAACGCGCTCTGGTCGGCCGCGTTCATCCTGGTGGCGATCGGACGGGCGCCGGCCGGGGTGACCTGGGTCGACCGCGTGCCGGCGCTCGGCCGGGCGGTCACGGTGGTGAACCGGCGGGCGCTGACCGTCTACCTCTGGCACATGCCGTTCGTGGTGCTGCTCACCCCGCTCGTCGGCCTGGTCGGCTGGTCGCCGCGTGACCCGGTCGGCCTGTGGCTGCGGGTGGGGCTGGTCTTCGCGCTCGTCGGCGTGGTGACGCTCATGGTCGGCTGGGTCGAGGACGTGGCCGCCCGGCGTACCCCGGAACTGATCCCCGGCAAGCCGCGGCGGACCGTGGCCGACCGGGCGGCGGCCGCCCCGGCCAGCCCGGCCCCCGCCGGGGCAGAGGATGCGCTGGTCAGCGTCGGCGCCCGGGTGCCGACGCCGCGCCGCGCGGCCGAGACCCCCGTACGCCCCGGCCGGGGCGACGGCGTCCCGGCGTCCCGGCGGGACGCGCCCGGCTGAGCCACCACCGGGTACGGCCACGGTCCCGCGTCCGCCGCGTCCGCCGCGTCCGCCCGGCCGGACGCCGTCGGATCAGCGGGTGCTGACCGTGACGTTGCCGCTGGTGGCGGACGCTTCGAGCTGCACCGAGGCGGTCGGGTCGTCGGTGACGCGCACGTCGGTGTCGCCGGACGTCGCGGTGGCGCGTACCCGGTAGCGGCCCGCCGGTACGGCCAGGTCGACGTCTCCGCTCGTGGCGTGCACCCGGGCCGGAGCCGGCTGGTCCAGCTCGACGACGATGTTGCCGGACGTGGTCTCCGCGTCGATCGCGGAGGCGAGCCGGCGGGCCTCGATGTTGCCGGAGCGGGCCCGCAGACGCACCGGGCCGGCCGCCTCGACGACCCGGATGTTGCCCGACGTGGTGGACGCGCGGACCTCGCCGGTGGCACCCCGGACGGTCAGGTCGCCGGAGCTGAGCGTGAACTCCACCGCGCCGACGTCGCTGAGGTCGACGTTGCCCGAGCCGGTGCCGCCGCGCACCACCACGCCGGGCGGCGCGGTCACCTCCCAGGAGATGCTGCACCGGTGCCCGCAGTCGGTGGGCAGGACGAGTTCGTCGCCCTTGATCTCGTACCGGCTGTTCGGCTCGTCGCCCTGGTAGCGGACCACGCGCTTGACGCGTACCTGGTCCGCGGGACCGTTGGCCCGGACCACGACGTCGCCGGCGCCGTCGTCGTCCACGGTGATCTTGGTGATCTTCGTCCGCTCGGTCTGGTCGAAGTCGAGGCGGCGGAACGAGAGGGTGTCACACCCGGCGAGGACGATGAGGGTGGTGGCCGCGGTGGCGGCCACCACGCCGCGTGCCCGGAAGCCCGTGCGCGGCCGGAAGGGGTTGCGCGGCCGGAAGCCCGTGCGCGGCCGAGGAGCGGTGCGGAGCGAAGCCATGGCCAGCACACTAGGTCCGGCCGAGCACCCGGCACATCGGGGATCGCCCGACGGTCCACCCCGAGCCGACCCTGAGATCGCACCCGGAGGGAGAATGGCCTGATGGCCGGGTACCGCCGACAGCTCTACCGCGACGACGCGGTGGTGCTGCGTGTGCAGAAGCTGGGCGAGTCCGACCGCATCATCACGCTGTTCACCCGCCGGCACGGCCGGTTGCGCGCGGTCGCCCGGGGCGTGCGTCGCACCACGAGTCGGTTCGGCGCGCGGTTGGAGCCGTTCGGGCACGTCGACCTCCAGCTCGCCGGTGACCCCAAGGGCAACCACGGCAGCTCGCTGCACACCGTCAGCCAGGTCGAGGCGATCGAGCTGTACGGCAAGCGGTTCCTCGGCGACTACCCCCGCTACACCGCGGCCAGCGCGATCGCCGAGACCGCCGAGCGGCTCACCCCGGTCGAGCGCGAGCCGTCGCTGCGGCTGTTCCAGCTCACCCTCGGCGCGATGAAGTCGCTGGCCCGCGGCGAGCACGCCACCACGCTCGTGCTCGACGCGTATCTGCTGCGCGGCATGGCCTTCGCCGGCTGGGCGCCGGCGCTCGCCGCCTGCGCGGTCTGTGGCGAGCCGGGCCGGCACCGCGCGTTCTCCGTACCGGCCGGCGGCGCGGTCTGCCCGGACTGCCGGCCCCCGGGCGCCGCCCATCCCGCGCCGGCCACGCTGCAACTGATGTCCGCGCTGACCTCCGGCGACTGGGGGTACGCCGACGCCGCCGAGACCGGGGTACGACGCGAGTGCAGCGGGCTGGTCGCGGCGCACCTCCAGTGGCATCTGGAGCGCGCGCTACGCTCGCTGCCGCTGGTCGACCGGGGCGCCCCGGCGGCCGGCGCGGTCCCGGCGCCCGGCGGCGCGGGGCCGGACGTGGTCCCGCCGCGCTCCGGCGCCGGGCCCGTCGCCGGTGTGAACAGGGAGATGACCGAGTGATCCGATCGACGAGGGCGACCCGCCGCGAGCCGGTGCCGCCGACCCCGCACCCGTCCGGCGCCCGTCCGCCGGCGCTGCCGCCCGCCGCGGTGCCCCGGCACGTCGCCATCGTGATGGACGGCAACGGCCGCTGGGCCAAGGAACGCGGCCTGCCCCGCACCAAGGGGCACGAGCAGGGCGAGCACAGCCTCTTCGACGCCGTCGAGGGCGCGATCGAGATGGGCATTCCCTACCTTTCGGCGTACGCGTTCTCCACCGAGAACTGGCGGCGCTCGCCGGACGAGGTCCGCTTCCTGATGGGCTTCAACCGCGACGTCATCCGGCGCCGCCGCGACCAGCTCGTCGACCTGGGCGTACGCGTGGTCTGGTCGGGCCGCGCGGGCCGGCTCTGGAAGAGCGTCATCTCCGAGCTGCAGACCGCGGAGGAGATGTCGCGCGACAACTCGACGCTGACGCTCCAGTTCTGCGTCAACTACGGCGGCCAGGCGGAGATCGCCGACGCCGCCGCCGGGATCGCCCGCGACGTCGCCGCCGGCAGGCTCGACCCGGCCAAGGTGAACGAGAAGACGGTCGCGCGTTACCTCTACCACCCCGAGGTGCCCGAGGTCGACCTGTTCCTGCGACCCTCCGGCGAGCAGCGCATCTCCAACTTCCTGCTCTGGCAGACCGCGTACGCCGAGCTGGTCTACCTGGACACGCTCTGGCCCGACTTCGACCGCCGCCACCTCTGGTACGCCTGCGAGCTGTACGCCCAGCGCGACCGCCGCTTCGGCGGTGCCCTGCCCAACCCGGTGGCACCAGGAGCCTGAGGTCACGCTTACCGACGCGCCGCGCTGGGTACCGATACCGGCAGACGACAAACGCGGAGGTGAACCACATGATTCAGAAGCGGATCGCGCAGTGGGCGGTCATGGCGGTCGCCGTGCCGCTGGCGGCAGCCGGCGCGCGCCGGCTCAGCCACACCCTGGAGGCCCGTCGCGGCCCGTCCGGGGTGAGCCGTCTGCTGACCAAGGGCGCCGACCTGGTCCGGCCGCAGAAGGCCAAGCGTCGCCGGTTCTTCTGAGCCCGGCGATCACGTCCGGCCCGACCGAACGCCCCGCATCCGGCTTTCCCGCCGGGCGCGGGGCGTTCCGCTCTACGATCGGCGCAGGGCGCGCTTGCGCCCACCACGGGGGTGGAGGATGCGCGATCTCCGGTACGAGATGACTGCTGCCCTGGCCGCCGCCGACCTGGTGGAGCCGGCCCGCCGGGACGCCGTGGCCGCACTGTGCGCCGACGTGGCGCAGCGGTGGTGCGCCGAGCTGGGGCACACCCCGGCGGTCCGCTCCGGTGAGATCGGCGAGCTGGCGGCCGGAGAGCCGGCCGCCGGATGGGCGCCCGAGCCGGACGGTCAGCGCGCCTGGTGAGCCGCACGCCGGGGCTGGGACGGCCCGGGCTGGTGCCGGTGCGGCCCATGCCGGTGCGGCTCACGCCTCCACTTCGGAGCGGTCGCCCGCCCAGAGGGTGTGGAACGAGCCGTCCCGGTCCACCCGGTGGTAGGTGTGCGCGCCGAAGTTGTCCCGCAGGCCCTGGATCAGCGCGGCCGGCAGTCGCTGCGCCCGCAGCGCGTCGAAGTAGGCCAGCGACGACCCGAAGGCCGGTGCCGGTACGCCCGCCCGGGCCGCGTCGGCCACCACCCGTCGCCAGGCCGGTACGCCGGCGCTGACCCGCTCGGCGAACCAGGGCGCGACGAGCAGCGTCGACAGGTCCGGCTCCGCGTCGTACGCCTCCCGGATCCGGTCCAGGAAACCGGCCCGGATGATGCAGCCACCCCGCCAGATGGTGGCCGTACCGCCCAGGTCGATGTCCCAGTCGTACTCCCGGCTGCCGGCCCGGATGTGGTCGAAACCCTGCGCGTACGCGACGATCTTGCTGGCCAGCAGAGCGCGGCGCACGTCCTCGACGAACGCGTCCCGGTCGTCCACCTGCCACTTCTCGCCCGCGTCACCGAACACGCGGCGGGCGGCCTCCCGCTGGTCGGCGTGGCCGGACAGCGACCGGGCGAACGTGGCCTCGGCGATGCCGGTGATCGGGATGCCGAGGTCGAGCGCGCTCTGCACGGTCCAGCGGCCGGTGCCCTTCTGCTCGGCCTGGTCGAGCACGATGTCCACGAACGCCTGGCCGGTCGCCGCGTCGGTGTGACCGAGCACGTCGGCGGTGATCTCGATGAGGAACGACCCCAGCTCGCCGCCGTTCCACTCGCGGAAGATCTCCGCGATCTCCGCCGGGCTCGCCGACAGACCGGCCCGCAACAGGTCGTACGCCTCGGCGATGAGCTGCATGTCGGCGTACTCGATGCCGTTGTGCACCATCTTCACGAAGTGGCCCGCGCCGTCCGGTCCGATGTGCCGGCAGCAGGGCTCGCCCTCCACCTGCGCGGCGATCTTCTCGAAGATCGGCCCCAGCTTGCGGTACGACTCGGCCGACCCGCCGGGCATGATGCTCGGGCCGAGCAGCGCGCCCTCCTCGCCGCCGGACACACCGGTGCCGACGAAGTGCAGGCCGTGCTCGCGCAGCGCCTCCTCCCGGCGGCGGGTGTCGGCGAAGTGCGCGTTGCCGCAGTCGACGACGATGTCCCCCTCCTCCAGCAGCGGGACCAGCTCGTCGATCACCGCGTCGGTGGGCGCGCCGGCCTTCACCATCACGATCACCGCGCGGGGCCGCTCCAGCGAGCCGACGAAGTCCGCGAGCGACTCCGACGGCACGAACGTGCCCTCGTCGCCGTGTTCGGCCACGAGGCTGCGGGTACGTTCCGGCGACCGGTTGTGCACCGCCACGGCGAAGCCGTTGCGGGCCAGGTTCCGGGCCAGGTTGCGGCCCATCACCGCCAGACCGGTGACCCCGATCTGCGCCGTCGCCTGCTCTGCCATGCGTACCGCCACCTCTCGTCCGTGCTGCCGTTCTGCGACCGTATCGCGGTCGTCGGGGGAGTGGGCGGGGACGTCGACAGGGCGTGACCGGTGGGTGGCCGTGCGTCTGCGGCGCGTTCGCGCCTCGCCTCCCGGTGGTCCTTCTCCGGTAATTCGGGTGCGGGACGTCGGGGCGGCGGGATAGTGTTGCCGCATGCGTAAGTGACGCCCCACCTCCGAGCCCGGTCCACCGCCGAAGTGCCGTGGACCCGTCCTGCTCCGGGCGTCCGCATCCCTTCCCCGCCGCCGTCGGTCGCGGTGTCTGTCGTGGTCGGAACGCACCGGAGCCCTCGCTCGGCGCGTCCCGGTCGGCGCGCCCGCACGACAGGAGGCCCGCGAATGCCCGCGAAGCGCAATCCGAAGAAGTCCCGCAAGCAGTCCGCGTCGCAGGTGACCCCGCCGAAGCTCGACGCGCTCACCGTGGCACCGCCCGCGGTGGTGCTCCCGACCGAGCCGGCGGCGCCCACCGTGTCTGCGGTGGTGCTCCCGACCGAGTCGGCGGCGCCCACCGTGTCTCCGATGGGGCTCCCCACCGAGCCGGCGGCGCCCACCGTGTCTCCGGATGCGGTGCCGCCAGTGCTGGCTGCGCCGACGGTGTCGCCCTCGGAGTCTCTGGAGACCCCGGTCCTGCCGGGCGCATCCGCGACGCCGCCCAGATCGGGCCCACCGGCAGGGCGGCAGGCCCGGTTCACCGGGCGCAGCCAGCGTGCCGGCCAGACCCGGTTCTACGCCTTCCGTCGCAGCTGACCGACAGCCCCGGGCAGGCCCTCATCCGGGGCCCGCGCGGCCGTCCCCGAAGATCTTGGAAGATTCCGGCCCCCATAGGGGCCATTCCGTACCAAGATCTCGCCCGGTCTTGGTTGACCATGAAGTTGGCGGCGGCAAATCGGGCAACCGATGCCGTCAACCTCATGATCAACGGGGCGGTGGGCGAGGGGAGGGTGTGGGGGAGAGGGAAAGGGAAAGGGGGTCAGCCGATCAAGGGGCGGAAGGTGCCCAGGGCGATGCTTGTGGCCAGGGCGCCGGCTGCCAGCAGCGCGGCACCCGCGATGAGCAGGGCGTCGGCGCGGGTGAAGCGCTGCGGGCGGGCCACGGTGCGCGGGGTACCCGCGTCGAAGCCCCGGGCGTCCATCGCCACCGCCAGCCGCGTGCCCCGCCGGATCGCGCCCACCAGCAGGGTGAACGCCGTGGACGCGAACAGCCGCAGCTTCGCCACCGGGTTGCGGCCGGCGTCCACGCCGCGGGCCCGGCGGGCCATGCTGATCATCCGCCACTCCTGTTCCAGCAGCGGCACCATGCGGAACGCGGCCAGCGCCCCGACGGCGAACCGGGCGGGCGCCTTCGCGTTCTGGATCAGCGCGTCGGCCAGGTCGGTGGGGTCGGTGGTGGCGAACACGACGATGCCGGGCAGCGCCACGGCGAGCATCCGCAGCACCAGCCCGAGCGCGGTCATCAGCACGCCCTGGGTGACCAGGATCGGCCCGGCCTGGAGCAGTACCGGGCCGGAGCGGTCGGCCGCGAAGAGCACGAGCGTGACCAGGATGCCGACGGCACCGGCGAGCAGCGGCCAGGCGCGGCGGGCCAGCACCCGGTAGCGGACACCGAACAGCGGCAGCACCGCGAGTTCGACGGCGATGGCGACGGCCGGTGCCACCGGATCGAGCGTCGCCACCAGGATCAGTGTGAAGACCAGCGCGGCGGCCAGCTTCGCCACCGGGTTGCGCCGCGCCAGCGGGGCACCCGGCGCGGCGACCGGTTCGAGGTTGATCACGAGGACGCCCCGGCGGAACGGTCCAGGGTGAACGTCCGGTCGGCCAGCGCGGCCACGAAGTCCTCGTCGTGGGTCACCGTGACCAGGCCGTGCCCGGCGTCGCGCAGCTCGGCGAGCAGGTCGACCAGCTCCAACCAGGTGCGCCGGTCCTGGCCGAACGTGGGCTCGTCGCAGATCAGCAGGCGGGGCGCGGTGGCCAGGGCCGTCGCCACGCTCAGCCGCCGCGCCTCCCCACCGGAGAGGGTGTACGGGTTGGCGCCCGCCAGCCGGTCCAGCCGCAGCCGGTGCAACAGCTCGTCCACGGTGGCGGTCACCGCCGCCTCGGGCCGGCCGGTGCGGCGCGGGCCGAGCGCCAGCTCGTCGCGGACCGTGGCGGTGACGAACTGGTGCTCCGGGTCCTGGAACACCGAACCGATCCGGCGTACCAGCGCGGGTGCCCGCCAGCGGTGCGGGGGAGTGCGCGCGTCCCGCCCCGCCAGTTCGGCGGACGCGGTGACGGCCCCCGCCCCGGGTTTCAGCAGGCCGCCCAGGAGCAGCGCCAGTGTGGACTTGCCGACCCCGTTGGGACCGAGGACGGCGAGCGTCTCGCCGGCGCGTACCCGGAGATCGGTGGGGTCCAGCCGGGGCGGCAGGCCGAGCCGGTCGGCAGTGAGCAGCACGTCGCCGGGCGGCGCGGTGGCGTGCCGGGGTGGCGCGACGTGGCCGGGTACCCAGACCCCGGCGGCGGCCAGCGCGTCGCCGTGCGCGGCGAAGACCGCGTCGGGCGGCCCGTCGGCGCGGACGCCGCCGCCGGGTTCCAGCACCACGACGCGGTCCACCAGCGGCAGCGCCTCGGTGACCCGGTGCTCGACCAGGATCATCGTGGTGTCCGGGTCGAGCGCGTTGGCGACGGCCCGGCGGATCAGCGCGGCGCCGGCCGGGTCGAGGTTGGCGGTGGGCTCGTCCAGCAGCAGCACTCCGGGGCGTAGCGCGAGCGTGCCGGCCAGTGCCAGTCGCTGCTGCTCCCCGCCGCTGAGCGCGGCGGTCGGGCGGTCCCGGGGGTACGGGAAACCGACCCGGCCCAGCGCCTCGTCGACGCGGGGCCAGATCTCCCTGGCCTGTACGCCACGGTTCTCCAGCCCGAACGCCACGTCGTCGCCGGAGCGGGCCATCACGAGCTGGGTCTCCGGATCCTGGAAGACGATGCCGACGCGCTCGCGGGCCTTGCGCGGGTCCAGCCCGTCGATCTCGACGGTGCCCTCCTGCTCGCCGGAGTCCTCCGGCAGCAGCCCGGCGAGCGCGGCCAGCAGCGTGCTCTTACCGGCCCCGGAGGCACCGAGGAGCAGCACCCGCTCCCCGCTCTCCACACGCAGGTCCACCCCGCGAAGAGCCCACGCCTTGCGCCCCCCGTGCCGCCACCCGAACCCCCGCAGC
>NZ_WBKS01000132.1:0-16505 GCF_008868145.1 Micromonospora sp. AMSO1212t | reverse complement strand
GGCGGTGGGTGAGCCAGGGGAGCAGAGCTTCGCCCTGTAGGCGCTGGAACGCCCGCACGGTCGGGATGCCCGGTGGCGGTGGCTGGCGGGCGCCGTCGAGGAAGAACCCGGTGAACCCGGCCAGCACTCCGGTCAGGTCGGCCGGGTCGACACCCGCGGTCAGCGGCCGGGCGGCCAGCAGCGCGTCGGCGTCGTGCCCGCCGTACACCTGCACGTTGACGACGGTGAGCAGCGTGTCCAGCCAGGCCGGCCCGCGACACGCCCACGGCCAGTCGACGACGGTGACCGATCCGTCCGGGCCGAGCAACAGGTTGTCGGCGCGGACGTCGACGTGGCAGAGCGTGTCGCCGTCGAGCGCGGCCAGTCCCCGGTCGGCGGCGGCGCACAGTTCGGGCAGGTGGGACCGGGTCCACGGGTCGAGGTCAGCCGGCGGGTCGGCCGTGAGGCGCCGCCAGCCGCCGAAGTCGTGGGCGAGCCGTTCCGCGGCGGTGGGGGTGGTCGCGGCGGCGGGCGCCGGGGTGAGCGCGGCGGCCATCGTCTCCAGCGTGGACAGCACGGCGGCAAGCTCGCCGGCCCGCCACGGGGTGACCGGGTGCCGGCCCTCGACGTCGGCGAAGGCCAGCGCGATCCAGTGCCCGTCGTCGTAGCTGCCGAGCAGCCGGGGCGCGGGCGTGTCCGGCGGCAGGGCGGCGGCGATGCGGGCCTCGGCGCGGTGCAGGTCGGGACTGCGGTCGTTCTGCGCCGGGCTGACCGCCTTGACGAAGGCCCGGCCACCGCCGGCGGTGCGGACGCGGTCGGCGGTGCCGGGGGAGAAGCCGCCCGGCTGCGACTGCGCCGCCACCACCCGGTCGCCGAGGACGGCCTCGACCCCGTCGCGTACGTGTGCGGGCAGTTCGTGCCAGTGCAGCCGGGTCTTCGTCACGGTCCCACGGTGCGTGCCGCCCGCCGTCCGGGGCAACCGGGTTAATCGTTGCGCGTGTAGTGAAGGACGACCACGCCGGCGTCGAACGGGCGCGCCGAGGTGAGCGTGAGCCGCCGCGGATCGAAGCCGCTGTCGACGAGCTTGATCCCGCTGCCGACGACCACCGGGTTGAGCTTGACGACCATCTCGTCGATCTCGTCGAGGAGCTGACCGGCGAGCTGCCCGCCGCCGCAGAGCCAGATGTCGCGCCCGGGGCGGGTCTTCAGCTCGCGGACGAGGGCCACCGGGTCACCGTCGACGACGTTCACGTCCGGGTAGTCGGCCGGGGGCAGGGAGCGGCTGAACACGTACTGCTCCAGGTGGGCGTACGGGCTGGCGACGCCGAGCTTCAGGCCCGGCTCGTAGCTGCCGCGGCCCATCAGCACCGTGTCGAAGCGGCCGCTCGGCGGGGAGTCGATGCCGAGCTGGGCGTGGGCGAACGTGGGCAGCGTCTGGGGCCAGTCGGCCACCAGGTGGGGCGCCAGGTCGGGCGTCAGTGGGAGGAAGTCGAACGTCCCGTCGGGCGCGGCGATGAAACCGTCGAGGGTGCTGGCGACGAAGTAGACGAGCTTGCGCAAACCGGCTCCGATGTCCGAGGTGATCCACGACGGCTGTCGTGGTTCGGAGATGAATGTACAACACCTGTCGTGGTTGTTGCTAGTGTGTTCGCGTGGCCAGGAATCCGGAACGCCGTACCCTGCTCGCCGACGCCGGGCTGCGGGTGCTCGCCGACGCGGGCGCGCGCGGGCTGACCCACCGGGCGGTCGACGCCGAGGCGGGCGTGCCCACCGGCACCACCTCGAACTACTTCCCGTCCCGCGCGGCGCTGCTCGCCGGCCTGGCCGAGCGGATCTTCGCCCGGATCGCGCCCGACCCGGCCGTGCTCGCCGACCTCGGGCGCCGCGAGCCGTCGCTCGCGCTGATGACCGACTACCTGCGCGACATCGTCGCGCGCACCACCCGCGAGCCGGGCCTCACCCGGGCGCTGTTCGAACTGCGGCTGGAGGCCGCCCGCCGCCCCGAGTTGCGGTCCGCGCTCGGCGGCGTGCTGCGCCAGGGGTACGCCGACGACGTCGCCCACCACCTCGCCGCCGGCCTGCCCGGCGGGGCGTACGAGGTGGCGCTGCTGCACTACGCGGTCGACGGGCTCCTGCTCGACCTGCTCACCACCTCGATCGACGCCGGGTTCGACACCGATCAGGTGGTCTCCGACCTCGTCTCCCGTCTGGTCGGCGGCGCCACCGGCTGAGCGCCCTCGCCCCTCCCGGCGCACGTTAAGCCGGGGCGGCCAGCGGGAACGCTGGCGCGGACGCCCCTGGGAAGGAGCAACGGATGAGGGAACGCACCGGACTGACCATCGGCGTGCTCGGCTCCTACGGCGGTCGCAACCTCGGCGACGAGGCGATCCTCACGGGTCTGCTGGACGATCTGCGCCGTCACGAGCCCAACGCCCGGATCATCGTCTTCTCCCGCAACCCGGCGCACACCGCGCTGGCCCACCCCGAGGTCGAGGCGGTGCCGTGGGAGGGCGTCAGCCGGGTCGACTCGTCCCCGGTGCTCAACCAGCTCGACCTGCTCATCCTCGGCGGCGGCGGGATCCTCTACGACAAGGAGGCCCGGCGCTACCTGCGGGTGGTCCGGGTCGCCCAGGAGCGAGGGCTGCCGCTGATCACCTACGCGGTCGGGGTCGGCCCGCTCAGCGACACGCTGGACAGCGGCATGGTGCGCGAGACGCTGGCGCAGGCCGTCGAGGTGACGGTCCGCGACCAGGAGTCGCGGATGGTGCTGGAGGAGGCCGGCCTGGTGAACCCGATCACCGTCACCGCCGACCCGGCGTTCCTGCTCGAACCGGAGGAGTTCCCCCAGCAGTGGCTGCGTGAGGAGGGCGTGCCGGCCGGCTCCCGGCTGGTCGGGCTCAGCGTGCGCGAGCCGGGCCGGGCGGCGGAACGGCTCGACGTGGACGGCTACCACCGCCTGCTCGCCCAGATCGGTGACTTCCTGGTGCACCGGATCGACGCGTACGTGCTGTTCGTGCCGATGGAGCGCGACGACATCCGGCACTCCCACGGTGTGCTGTCGCACATGACCGCCGCCGACCGGGGCCGGATCCTGCACGGGGACTACCGCCCGGCGCAGATCCTCGGGCTGATGCGCCACTTCGACCTCGCGGTCGGCATGCGGCTGCACTTCCTGATCTTCGCGGCCATGATGGGCACGCCGTTCCTGCCGCTGCCGTACGCCGGCAAGGTCTTCGACCTGGCCCAGCGGCTCGGTGTGCCGGCGCTGCGCGGCGTGGAACGGGAGGTGGAGGGCCCGTTGCTGGCCGAGGTGGACCGGTTGTGGGACGAGCGGGCGGCGCGGGCCGACGAGACCGCGCGCCGGGTCGCGGAGGTCTGCGAGCAGGCACGCGGCACCTCCCAGGTGACCCGCAGCGTGCTGGACAGCATCCGGGCCCGCACACTCACGTCGGCGGTGTGAGCCGGGCCGTCAGACCGCCGGGCCGCGCCAGGCGTAGACCCACTCCCGGCCCGGCTGGTCGTCCGACTCCAGCTCGTAGATCTGCGCCTCCGCGAGTCCCTTCGACCCGAGGTGGTGGTGGGTCAGCGGCGGGCGGCCGTTGCTGTCCAGCTCGACGGTGACGGTCTCGCCGTCGGCCGCGCCGCCCACCAGAGGGATCTGCACCGTGGAAGCCATGCGCCCATCGTGCCCCGGCCGGCCCGCCCGCGCAGGGGATCACGCGGGGCAGCGGATCGGACACACCGCGTACTAGGGTCCGGGGATGGCGCACCCGACGATCGATCCGGCACTCGGTCCGGTCCTCGCCCGCACGGGCGACGAACGAGCGATCCTCGACGCGTTCCTCGACTTCCACCGTGCCAACGTGCTGAGCAAGGCGCGCGGCCTGACCGACGCCGACGCAACCCGACGCCTGGTGCCCTCGCTGACCACCCTGGCCGGGCTGCTCAAGCACCTGACAGTGGTCGAGCGGAACTGGTTCCGCTGCCTGTTCGCTCCCGAGCCGGGCGATGTCTACGTGAACTCCCAGGCCGCCGCCGACGCCAGCTTCACGCTGCGCCCCGGCGAGACGGTCGAGGCGCTCGCCGCCGCGTACGAGGCGGCCTGCGACCGGTCCCGCCAGATCGCCGCGCGGTTCGACCTCGGCCACGTGGTGCCGCACCCGCAGCTCGGTGAGGTGTCGCTGCGCTGGGCGCTGGTGCACCTGATCGAGGAGACCGCCCGGCACGCCGGGCACGCCGACATCCTGCGTGAGCTGACCGACGGCGAGACCGGCTGGATGTGACGTCCTAGTCGCGCGGCAGCAGCCCGTCCGGGTACTCCATCCCGTCGTACGTGCACGCGGCGGCGGCCACCCGGGCGGCGTACCGGGCCGCGTCGAGGACGCCCGCGCCACGCAGCCGGGCGGCGATCACCCCGGCGGCGAAGGCGTCCCCGGCGCCGTTGGTGTCCACCACCGGTCCGGGCGGGGTGGCGGCGGGCACGTGCGCGGGCGGCGCGCCGGGGGTGTGCAGCGTCGCGCCGGCCGCCCCGCCGGTGACCAGCACCGTGCGCGGCGCCAGCCGGGCCGCCTCCGTGGCGGCCCGCTCGCCGAGCCGCGTGTCGCTGACGAAGACGAGGTCCGCGATCCGGGCGAACGGGCGGTGGTAGTCGTTCTCGCCGTCCCAGTCGTGCAGGTCGGTGGAGACCGACGTGGCCGCGCGCAGCACCGACAGCGCGTCCCGGGCCCAATCCATGATCGACAGGTGGACGTGGGCCGCCTCGGCGACGAGCGCGGCAAGCTCCGCCTCGCCGAACGGCGCCGGCCCCGACCACGGACGCGGGTCGTGCAGCGACATCCGCCGCCCGGCCGGGTCGACCAGGTTCACCGAGCGGCGGGTCCCGGCCGGCGCGTCGGCGAGCGTGGTCCGGATCGTGGTGCGCGCCAGCGCCGCCCGCACCACGTCCCCGGCCGGGTCGGCGCCCAGCACGTCGACGAGCGCCACCCGCAGGCCGAGCGCGTGCGCGGCCAGGGCCACCCCGGCGCCGGTGTTGCCGATCCGCAGGTCGATCGGCGGCACCAGCAGCGAGTCGGCGACGGGCGGCGGCAGGGCGGGCACCCGGGCGCGGACGTCCACGCCGAGCCCGCCGATCACGAGGAGGTCGACCATGGCGCCGACGATAGCGACGCCCGGCGGCCTATCCTGACTCCCCGGGCGCCGTCTTCCGGCCCCGGCGTCGGCGAGGGGGAGAAGTGCTGGTCATCCACGGGTTGTGGCTGCCCGGCGCCGGGCTCGCCCTGTGGGCCGAGGACAGCACACTCCCGGCCCGCGCGCCCCGCCGTCCCGGCCGCGTCCCGCGCGAGCGCCCGCACCCGTTCGCCGCCGGTCACGCCACGCTCGCCGCCGCGCTCGGCGTGCCGGGGGAGCCGATCTCCGTACTGCTGGACCTGCCGACCCGGGCCGGCTCGCCGCTGGACTCGCCGGAACTGGTCCGGGCCACCGTCGGGGAACCGGTCCGGGGCCCGGTCACCCGCGCCGGATGGCGGGCTCCCGCTCTGGGGTACGCCCCGGACGAGGCCTACGCGCTGCTGCGCGCGCCGATGCCGGGCCCGGTCGGGGCGAGCCTGCGGCACCTTTGCGAGCTGGCCGACTTCGCCGCCGACCTGGTCACACGCGGCCGGCTGCTGCCCGGCGTGCTCGACGCGTACCCCCGAGGCGGCCCGCCCGGTGCGGCGAGTTCCGGGCGGCGGCTGCGGGCGGTGGGCGCGGACGACGTGGTGACGGCGCGGGCGCTCTGGCGCCCACTGCTCACCGGCACCGACGCGGCCTGGGCGCGTGACCTGGCACTGGCGTTGCCACCGGCGGCCCGCTCCGCCCGGGAATGGCGACCGGAGGCTTCGGGTGGGCCGGCTGCCGCCGCGGTGGTCGCCTCTGGGCTGGCAGATGCACGGACGGGCGGCGGCGTCGTGCGCCCGCCGGGAGGGGCGGCCCGGCGAGGCGGGGCGAGCGGTCCGGCGGACGACGAGTGGGCCGGGCGGGCCGACGACGTCGGGGCCGGTGATCTGGTCGCCGAGGCGCTGGACGGGCTCGTCGACGCGGCCGCCCGGGTGGCGCTCGCCGACACCCGGCTGCACCGGGGGATGCGCCCGGTCGGCGCGGTGCCGCGCTGGCTGGCCGCGCTCACCGGACCGGAACGCGCCTTCCCGGCCGAGCCGGACGCGCTGGCGACGCTGCGCGACGAACTGGACGCCTGGCAGCGCGACGCGGCGGGCGGCGCGGTACGGGCCACGTTCCGCCTCGTCGAGCCGGCCGTCGACCCGGTCGCCGAACTGGTCGAGGACGCCGTCTGGCGGGTCGAGTTCGGCCTGCACCCGGCCGACGAGCCGGGCCTCGTGGTGGACGCCGCGCACATCTGGCAGCGGCCCGCGCCGGCGCTGGCCGCCCGCGGCGTGGAGCCACAGGAGACACTCCTGGCCGAGCTGGGCCGGGCCAGCCGGCTGTGGCCCGAGGTGGACGCCGCGCTGCGTACCGCCGCGCCCGAAGGCATGGAGCTGGACGCCGAGGGCGCGCACCGGTTCCTGCGCGAGGGCGCTCCGGTGCTGCACGCGGCCGGGTTCGGGGTGCTGCTGCCGTCGTGGTGGCGGCGTTCCTCGTCGCGGCTGGGGGCGCGGTTGCGGGCTCGCAGCCGTACCGCGCCGGGCGCTGTGGCCACCACCGCCGGGAAGCTGGGGCTGGACGCGCTCGTCGACTACCGCTGGGAGCTGGCGCTCGGCGACCAGCCGCTGACCGCCGAGGAACTGGCGTCGCTGGCCGACCTGAAGTCGCCGCTGGTCCGGCTGCGCGGCCGGTGGGTGGAGCTGGACCCGCAGCGGCTGGAGGCCGGGCTGAAGCTGCTGCGGTCCTCGGGCGAGCTGACGGTGGCCGACCTGCTGCGGATGGGACTGTCCGGTGACGACCGGGCCGGTGAGCTGCCGGTGCTGGACGTGGTCGCCGACGGCGCGCTGGGCGAGCTGCTGGCGGGCGAGGCGGAACGGCGGCTCACCCCGGCCGACCCGCCGCCCGGCTTCGCCGGGACGCTGCGGCCGTACCAGCGGCGCGGGCTGGCCTGGCTGGCGTTCCTCCAGTCGCTCGGGCTCGGCGGGATCCTCGCCGACGACATGGGCCTGGGCAAGACCGTGCAGCTGGTCGCGCTGCTCGCCGGTGACCCGCCGGAGACGGGGCCCACACTGCTGGTCTGTCCGATGTCGCTCGTCGGCAACTGGCAGCGGGAAGCCGCGAAGTTCGCGCCGGGGCTGCGCGTGCACGTGCACCACGGCGCCGAACGTGCCCGGGGCGAGGGCTTCGCCGCCGCCGTTCAGGAGGCGGACCTGGTGCTCACCACGTACTCGGTGGCGGCCCGGGACGCGTTCGAGCTGGCCGGCGTCGACTGGCACCGGGTGGTGGTGGACGAGGCGCAGGCGATCAAGAATGCCGCTACCCGGCAGGCCGAGGCGGTCCGGTCGCTGCCCGCGCGGCACCGGGTCGCGGTCACCGGTACGCCGGTGGAGAACCGGCTCGCCGACCTCTGGTCGATCATGCAGTTCGCGAATCCGGGGCTGCTCGGACCGGCCGCGACCTTCCGCAAGCGCTTCGCCGAACCGATCGAGCGGCACGGCGACGCCGAGGTGGCCGAGCGGCTGCGCCGGATCACCGGCCCGTTCGTGCTGCGCCGCCTCAAGACCGACCCGGCGATCATCACCGACCTGCCGGAGAAGCTGGAGATGGAGGTGGTCTGCAACCTCACCGCCGAGCAGGCCGCGCTCTACCGCGCAGTGGTCGACGACATGATGGCGAAGATCGAGTCAAGCGACGGGATCGAGCGGCGCGGGCTGGTGCTGGCCACCATGACCCGCCTCAAGCAGGTCTGCAACCATCCTGCCCAGCTGCTGCACGACGGCTCCGCGCTGGACGGCCGGTCCGGCAAGCTGGAACGCCTCGACGAGATCGTCGACGAGGTGCTCGCGGCGCAGGAGAAGGCGCTGCTGTTCACCCAGTACGCCGAGTTCGGCGGCATGCTGCGCGGGCACCTGTCGGCGCGTACCGGCCGGGAGGTGCTGCTGTTGCACGGCGGCGTCGGCAAGGCCGAACGGGACGCCATGGTGACCCGGTTCCAGACGCCGCAGGGGCCGCCGCTGTTCGTCCTGTCGCTCAAGGCCGGCGGCACCGGGCTCACCCTGACCGCGGCCAACCACGTGGTGCACGTGGACCGGTGGTGGAACCCGGCCGTCGAGGACCAGGCCACCGACCGGGCGTTCCGCATCGGACAGCGCCGCCGCGTCCAGGTACGCAAGTTCGTCTGCGCCGGCACCGTCGAGGAGAAGGTCGCCGCGATGATCGCCGACAAGCGCAGCCTGGCCCGGTCGGTGGTGGGCAGCGGCGAGCAGTGGGTCACCGAGCTGTCCACCGAGACGCTGCGCGACCTGTTCCGGCTGGAGTCCGGGGCGGTGGTCGAGTGAGCCCGTCCGACCGGTTCGAGGACTACGGGCCGCCGGTGCGGGTCGAGGGCGGCCTGCGGGCGCGCAGCACCCGGGGCGCGATCGGGCAGTCCTGGTGGTCCCGGCGCTTCGTCGAGGTGCTGGAGTCGTTCGCGCTCGGCTCCCGGCTCACCCGCGGCCGGGCGTACGCGCGCCGGGGGCAGGTGCTCCGGCTGGACGTGTCGCCGGGGACGGTCACCGCCGAGGTGCAGGGATCCCGGCCGCGCCCCTACCCGGTACGGATCGGGCTGGCCGCGTACCCGGAGGAGACCTGGCGACGGATCGAGGCCGAGCTGGCCGGGCAGGCGTTCTTCAGCGCCCGGCTGCTCGCCGGTGACCTGCCGGCCGAGTTGGAGGAGCTGTTCGCCGACGCGGGCGCGCCGCTGTTCCCGGCCGCGATCGACGAGCTGGACCAGAGCTGCGGCTGCCCCGACTTCGCGGTGCCGTGCAAACATCTGGCGGCCACGTTCTACCTGCTCGCCGAGGCGTTCGACGCCGACCCGTTCCACCTGTTGCACTGGCGTGGCCGGTCCCGCGCCGAGCTGCTCGACCGGCTGCGTACGCTGCGCGGCGCGGCACCGGGCAGCGGGGCCGCAACCGGCGGCGTGCTCGGCACCGGCGGTTCGTCCGGGACCGATGGCCCGGACGGCGCCGGCGACGTGGACGGGACCGACGGCCGGGCGGCCGACCGCAGTGGACGCGGCGACGCGGAGGCCGGGCCGGAATCGGCCGCGGGCGCGGCGAACGGTGTGCCGGTGGTCGGCGCGGCACGGGCCCTGGCCGGGTTGCCGGCGGTCGAGCCGGACGCCGAGCTGGACCGGTTCTGGCTGGCGCCGGTGGCGTTGCCGGACCGACCGCCCACGCTCGCCACCGGCCCGGAGCTGCTGCTGCGCCAGCTCGGCCCACCCGGGGCCGCGGTCGGCGGGCCGGGCCTGGCCGAACGGCTGCGCCGGGCGTACCGGGAGTTCAGCCGCGGCGAAGCCGCGCCTCCCAGTGAGTTCAGCCGCGGCGAAGCCGCGCCCCCCAGGGAGGCCGACGACGGGGAACGGTGAGCGTCCCCGCGGCTACAGCAACCGGCGGCGGAAGCGCCACATCACCGCGGCGTTGGCGACGAGCACCACCGCGCAGATAGCCCCGGCCAGCCTCCCGACGAGCACTGTCATCGCCGGCAGCGAAGCCCACAGCACGATCGTCAACAGCATCATGTACCGGCCCCGGCGGCCCTTGATCCGGTTGTCCAACCGGGTGAAGAACCGTGGATCACTCTCCCGCAGTTGGCGGGTGATCTGTTCGAACCTGCGCTGATCCTCTTGGCTGAGCATGGCGGTGCCTTCCCCTCACGGCTTCAGCGGTTCGGCGGCATACCCGGATCGGAGGCCGGTCACGCGCCGCCGCTGCTGCTGTTTCGCCGGAGCGGACAGGCGCGGACGCACCCGTGCGGAGACCTCAGCGCACACTTATCCGTACCTTAAGTTTCGGTGAGGTGGTGAACGCGCCCGGCGGTGTCGCCGGGGTGCGAAACCTCGCATCCGGGTCGTGCGCGCCCGGGTCGGCCCTGCTCCGGAGGCCGCCGCGCCCCCGCCGCCGGAACGGGCCCTCCCCGGTTGGCCTGAGCACCGTCTTAAGTGCGCTCACGAGCGCGATCGGCGCGCCTTGAGCGGCCGGGGCGGTATGGCTACTTTCCCGTAGCAACTCTCCGGCAACCGTCGCCGCCCCTGCGCCACACCCGACCCCCCGGGTGGCAGGCGTGCCGGCGCTCGAAGAAAACGGGATAGGTACATGGCCGACCTGAACGTGCCACCGCGTCGACCCCGGGACGACCGCGGCTGGGACGGATACCAGCACCCCCATCCGGACGGGTACCGCGATCCGCACGCCGCGCCGTACGCCGGCGGTAACCCCGCGTCGGGCCCGCAGTGGGTCGGGCCGAACGGCTTCGCCCCCGCGGCACAGGCGCCCGCCGGCTACCCCCAGCCCGGCGGCCACGCCCAGCCCGCAGGCGGGTACGGCCCGCCGCCCGGCGGCGGACTGCCCGACCTGGACGACGACGGCGACGAGGCCCCGAAGCGGGGCCGGCGCCGTGCGCTCGCCACCCTCGGCGGCGCCGTGGTGGTCGCCGGTGGCGCCGCCCTGGCCTTGTCCCCGCAGGTGCGCGGCCTGTTCAGCGACGCGCCGGCCGGTGACGCCACCGGCACCGTGACCACCGACGGCAACGCGGCCCGGCCCAGCGGGCAGCAGCCCAGCACGGTACGGACCTACACCGAGCAGAACGAGAGCTACATGGGCTCCCGGGCCGGCGAGGCGCTCAAGCGCAACGCGCCGTCCGGTGGCCGGCTCTACGGCAGCCCGGCCGAAGCCGCCGCGGCGACCAAGGTGACGGTGAAGACGGTCCTCGCCAAGGACCCGATCCGGCACCTGTTGAGCCGGACCACCTTCGGCCCGACGACGAAGATGATGGCCGAGGTCAAGCGCGTCGGCATCGACGACTGGCTGCGTGAGCAGCTCCAGCCGGAAAAGATCGCCCCGACGAAGGCCGAGATGAAGCTGGCCGAGCTGCAGTCGCTCAAGCTCAGCCCGACGCAGCTCCGCGACCAGCGCGAGCAGCTCAACGAGAAGGGCGTCGACCCGGCCCGGGAGACGGTGGACGCCACCATCGCCCGCCAGATCTGGTCCGACCGCCAGCTGTTCGAGGTGATGGTCGACTTCTGGAACGACTTCCTGCACGTCGCCGCCGACTTCGACGGCGGAGAGAACTACCGCAACGCGTTCGACCGCGACGTCATCCGCAAGCACGCGCTGGGCAGCTACCCGGAGATGCTCGTCGCCGCGAACAAGCACCCGGCGCTGCTGCTCTACCTGAACCAGGTCGACTCGCGTAAGGACGCGGTCAACGAGAACCTGGCCCGGGAGAACCTAGAGCTGTACTCGGTCGGCGTCGACGGCGGTTACACCGAGAAGGACGTCCGCCAGGCCGCGCTGCTCCAGACCGGACGCGGCGTCGCCGACGGCAAGTACAAGTTCTTCGCCGAGCGGCACTACCTCGGCAAGGTGAAGATCCTCGGGTTCAGCCACGCCAACAACTCCGACGACCCGGTCGCCGCCGACAAGGTGATCGACTCGTACATCCGCTACATCGCGATGCACCCGTCGACCGCGCGGTACGTGGCACAGAACCTCGCCACCCGGTTCGTCTCCGACACCCCGCCGAAGTCCGTGGTGGACCGGCTGGCGAAGGCGTACACGACCAACAAGGGTCAGATCCGCCCGGTGCTGGCGACGCTGTTCAGCTCCTCGGAGTTCTGGGCCGCGATCGGCCAGAAGGTACGCCGCCCGATGGAGTACCTGGTCGCCACGTACCGGGCGCTGGGTGTCTCGCCGGAGGCGGCCCCCGGCTACTCCGGCGACAACCGGCGTACCCCGTTCGGGCAGGGCCTGCGGCAGATCCAGGACAAGATGCGCGAGCTCGGCCAGTACCCGATGGGCAAGCCCACCCCGGACGGCTACGCCGACGTCTACCTGGCCTGGACCTCGGCCGGCACCATGATCGACGGCTGGAACGAGGCGGGTGACCTGATCGCCGGCTACCGCAAGCAGTTCACCTTCGCCAAGCCGGAGAAGCTGGTCGCGAAGCCGCCGGCCACCGCCGGGGCGTACGTGGACGCGCTCGCCCAGCGGCTGGTGCAGCAGAAGCTCAGCGCCAAGGAGAAGAAGCTGGTGCTCGCCGTGGCCGGCGTGTCCGAGAGCGCCAAGGTCGACGCCACCTTCAACGGGGCCATCGCCGCTGTCGCGCGGACGATCCTCGCGTCCCCCCAGCACCACCTCCGGTGAGGCATTCGATGGAGATGACCGTGAACCCGTACCCCCTGCACCCCGAATGCCCCGACCTGCGGCGGCTGGCCGACAACCCGGCCGAGGCGCTGCTACGCGCGGAGGCGGACATCGTCGCGGCCGAGAACGCGGCCGAGGCCGACCGGTACCGCCGGCTGGAGGAGGTCGAGGAGGCGCAGCAGGACGGCCGGGGCGTCACCCGGCGTACCTTCGTGGCCGGCGCCGCCGCGACCGCGACCGCGCTCGCGACCGCGCAGTTCGTCACCACGTCGGCGTCGTTCGCCGCGACCAAGACCGGCACGCTGATCCACGTCTTCCTCTACGGCGGGCTGGACGGGCTGAGCCTGGTCGCGCCGGCGAACGACCCGGTGCTCGCCAAGGCCCGCCCCGACCTGCTGCTGGGCGAGGACTCGCTGGCGCTGGCCCGCGGCTTCAAGCTCACCAGCGCGTTCGCGCCGCTGGAGAAGTGGCTCAAGGCCGGTCAGCTCGGCTTCGTGCCGGCCGTGTCCGACCCGCGGCTGTCCCGCAGCCACTTCCAGGCCGCCGACGCCTGCAACCTGGGCGGCCTGCCGGGTGAGACCGGCGGCCGGGGCTGGCTGGACAGCCTGGTCGACTCGCTCGGCAAGGGCACCGCGTTCCGCAGCGTCGGCATCGGCAGCACGCTGCCCCGCTCGCTCGTCGGCGTGAACGGCGCGATCTCCCTCAACAGCGTCGGTGACCTGCGGCTCAACGGCGACGACAAGTTCCGGGCGGCCACCGAGAAGGCGATCCGCGGCCTGTTCACCGGCATCAACCACCCGGTCGAGGAGGCGGTGCAGGAGGGCATGGGCGCGCTGGCCACCGCCCAGAAGCTCGCCGCCAAGCCGTACGCCGCCGCCGAGGGCGTCCAGTACCAGGGCGTCGGGAACGCGTTCAAGCAGCTCGCCCAGCTCATCAAGGGCGGCGCGAACGTGCGGGTGGCCACCGTCGGCATGGGCGGCTACGACACCCACGAGAACCAGGGCACCCGCGAGGGCGGCCAGCTCTGGCGGCGGCTCAACGAACTGGCCGGCGCCATGGCCGCGTTCTTCACCGACCTGGGCGACCGGTCGGCGGACGTGACCATCATGGTGTCCAGCGAGTTCGGCCGCCGGGTCGGCTCCAACGGCGGCGGCACCGACCACGGGCACGGCGGCGTGGTCACCGTGCTGTCCGGCCGCAAGCTCGCGAACTCGCTGCTCGGCACCTGGAACGGGCTGGACAAGCTGGACAGCGGCGACGTGCCGGAATACAACAACATGTTCAACGTCTACGGATCCGTCGCGCAGGGCCGCTTCGGCCTGACCGCCGCGCAGGTGGACAAGGTCTTCCCCCGGCAGAAGTTCACCCCGGTCAAGATCTACGCGTGACGTACCAGGACACCCGCGCCGCCGGCCGCCGTACCGGGCATCCCGCCCCGTACGGCGGCCGTCCGGCTGCCCCCGTACCCCCGGGTCGTCCGCGCCGCGGACCCGGCGGCCGGCGTGCCCTCGCCGTGGTCTTCTGGCTGGGCCTGGTCGCCGCGGTCCTGCCGTGGTGGCTGGACACCCCGGCCGGTTCGCTCGCCGACACCGCCGACCTGCTCACCGCGGGCGGCCGGATCACCGGCCTGATCGCCGGCTACCTGCTGCTGGTGCAGGTGCTGATGATGAGCCGGCTCGGCGTGCTGGAACGCGCGCTCGGCGGCGAGCGGATCTCCCGGCTGCACCGGGATCTCGGCGCGACACTGCTGGTGACGGTGCTCGCGCACATGTCGCTGCTGGTGGTCGGCTACTCCCGGCAGGAACGCAAGACGGTGCTCGGCGAGGTCGGCGCGCTGCTGACCGACTACGAGGACATGGTCTCCGCGTTCGTCGCCGCGGGCATCCTGGTCACTGTCGCGTTCACCGCGGTACGCGCCGTGCGCCGACGCCTGCCGTACGAGCTGTGGCACCTGCTGCACGCCGCCAGCTACCTCACGCTGCTGCTCGGGTACGCGCACCAGTTCAGCAACGGCGCGCAGCTCTACGAGCCGGGCCCGGTGCGTACCGGCTGGATCGCCGCGTACCTGCTGGTCGTGGCCGCGCTGGTGTGGGGCCGGGTGCTCGCGCCGCTGGTGTTCAACCTGCGGCACCGGCTGCGCGTCGCCGACGTGGTGGCGGAGAGCCCGGACACCGTCTCGGTCTACCTGACCGGGCAGCGGCTCAACCAGATCGACCTGCTCGGCGGGCAGTTCTTCCGCTGGCGCTTCCTCAACCCCGGCTGCTGGTGGCAGTCGCACCCGTTCTCCGTCTCCGCCGCCGCGAACGACCGCTGGCTGCGGATCACCGTCAAGGTCGTCGGCGGGTACACCGCCGAGCTGCGCGACCTCACGCCCGGCACCCGGGTCTGGGCGCAGGGCCCGTCGGGCACGTTCACCGCCGCCCACCGCACCCGGGAACGGGCGCTGCTCATCGCCGGCGGCAGCGGCATCGCACCGCTGCGGGCGATGCTGGAGGAACTGCCGCCCGGCGCGGCGCTGATCTACCGGGCGAGTACCCCGGCCGACGTCCTGCTGCACCAGGAGCTGGACTGGCTGGCGCAGGCCCGGCAGACCTCCGTCTGGTACGTCGTCGGCCGCCGCGACGACCCCGGCCCTCGCCAGGTGATGAACCCGGAGGGCCTGCGGCACCTCGTGCCCGACCTGACCCGCCGCGACGTGTACCTGTGCGGCCCCGGCGGCATGGTGGACGAAGCAGTCGCCGCACTGCGGGCGGCAGGCGTGCCGCGTCGCCAGATCCACCTGACCGCGTTCGAGCTGTAGGAGAGGCACCGCCATGCGTCGCGCGTTGCTCGCGATCACCGGCCTGGCCGCCGGCACCACCGCACTGGTGGTGCTCAAGGGCGCGCCCGGCGCCGGGCAGGCCACGCCGGACGTACCGGCCGCGCTGGCCCCGGTCGTGCCCGGCGGCTCGGCCGCGCCCGAACCGCCGTCGCCCACCGGCTCCGCGCCCGGCGTCACCCCGTCGCCGCGCGCCTCGGCGAAGCCGACACCGAAGCCGTCCGCCGACCGCAGCGCCGCCAGCCGCGGTGGCACCCGCACCCGCACCACACCGGCGGCGCCGCGGACCACCACCAGCGCGCCGAAGGCCACCACCCGCACCGTGACCGGGCCGTCGGTCACCTACGAGTACGGCTCACTCCAGGTCCGGATCACGCTCAGCGGCAGCCGGATCGTCGACGCCACGGGTATCGGACTGCCGCTGGGCGGTCAGTCCGGGCAGCGCAGCGACGACGTGCAGGCCCGCTACAGCGGCACCTCCGGCGAGGTGGTGGCCCGGCAGAGCGCCAACCTGAGCACCGTGTCCGGGGCCACCTACACCAGCACCGCGTACAAGCAGTCGTTGCAGGCCGCGCTGGACAAGGCGTGACAGTCCCGGCTCATGCCGGTGCCGCCGTCGTTGGTCCCGGTCCGGCCGCCCGGCCCGGCTTGCGCCTGGTCGAACACATCATGGGTACGGCGATCAGCCTCGACGTCGCCGACGACCTGCCCTCGGAGACCCTGCACGAGCTGGCCGAGGACACGTTCGGCTGGCTGCGCGAGGTGGACGCGCGGTTCAGCACGTACCGCGACGACAGCGAGGTGTGCCGGGTCGACCGGGGCGAGCTGCGGGCCGCCGACGCCTCCGCCGACCTGCGGGCCGTGCTGGCCGCCTGCGCCGACCTGTGGACCGCGACCGACGGGTTCTTCGACGCGTACGCGACGGGCCGGCTCGACCCGTCCGGCTACGTCAAGGGCTGGGCGGCGCAGGTCGCCTCGGACCGGCTGGTGGCCGCGGGCGCACCGAACCACTGCGTGAACGCGGGCGGCGACGTACGCGTACGCGGCCACGACGCGGACGGTGAGCCGTGGCGGATCGGGGTGCGGCATCCCTGGGACGCGGCGGCGACCTGTCTGGTGCTGACCGGCACCGACATCGCGGTCGCCACCTCCGGCGTGTACGAGCGCGGCCACCACGTGCTGGACCCGCGCCGGGGCGTACCGGCGACCGGGTTGCGCTCGGTGACAGTGGTGGGCCCGGACCTGGGCGTCGCCGACGCGTACGCGACAGCCGCTGTGGCAATGGGCGAACCCGGCCTGGCCTGGCTGGACCGCCTGCCGTCCCCCTGGCAGCACGCCGTGGTGACGGAGGAAGCCCACCTGCACCACTCCCGCGCCCTCCCCACCCT
>NZ_WBKS01000131.1:0-16992 GCF_008868145.1 Micromonospora sp. AMSO1212t | reverse complement strand
GGGTGGGGGATCGGGTGAGACCGGTGGGTAACCGGTGATGTGCGGTGAGTGCCAGAAAACCGCCCTCAAGGACTTGACGGCAGGAACCGGACGGCGCAAGATGCTTCGTGCGGGAGGGCATCCGCCGGAGACTTTTCAAGTTCTTGCGACCCAACGCCGGAGGCGTTGTGCGGACGTCCCTCCCGACCAACGTCCGAAGGGGCCGGCGGAAAACCGCTGGCCCCTTCGCTGTGTCCGGCGCACCCTCGGTGACATGACGCTCACCGTGACGCCCCTGGATCCGGCCGACCGGCAGACGCTCGACGCGGTCCACCGGATCGCGTGCGCCGCGCAGGCCGTCGACGAGCCGGACCTGCCCGACCCCTGTCGGCGACGGTTCGAGGCGCCGCTGTCGCACCCGATGCCCGGCATCGACACGCGCTGGCTGGTGGCCCGCCTCGACGGGACGCCGGTCGGGTGGCTCCGCCTCTACCTGCACACGATCGACAACACCGAGAACGCCAGCGTCGAACTCACAGTGGACCCGGCGTACCGGCGGCGTGGCATCGGGCGCACGCTGCACGACCACGGCGTCCGGTTGCTGCGGGAGCACGGCGGCAAACGCCTTGTCGGCGCGACGGTCGCCGCGCTGCCCGGCGAGGAGGACCGGGTGTTCCCCGGCGCCGCGTTCGCCGCCGCCACGGGCGCCAAACCGGCGCTGGCCGACATCCGCCGCCGCCTCGACGTGGCCGGGCTCGACCGTGACCGGCTGGCCGCGTTGCTGGCCGAGGCCCGCGCCGCGGCGACCGGATACCGGCCGGTGCGGTGGCGCGACCACACCCCCGAGGAGTACGTCGCGGACGTCGCCCACCTCCAGGGCCGGCTGCTGCTCGACGCGCCGATGGGTGAGCTGGACTGGGAGCCGGAGCAGGTGGACGCGGCGCGGTTGCGGGACGCGGAGCGGGCGCTGGACGCCCGGGGCGTACGCCGCTACAACACCGGAGTGGTGCACGAGGCGTCCGGCCGGCTGGTCGGCTGGACCCAGCTCGGCCTGGACGCCGGCAGCACCGGCCACGCCTGGCAGGAGATCACCATCGTCGACCCCGGCCACCGCGGCCACCGGCTCGGCCTGCTCTGCAAGGCCGGGAACCTGGAGTACGCGCTGGCGCACGAACCGGCGTTGCGGGCCGTCGACACCTGGAACGCGTTAGCGAACCGGCGCATGGTCGCGATCAACGACCAGCTCGGCTTCCGCCCCGCCGCCGGTTCCGTCGACTGGCAGTTGACGATCTGAGTTGTGACACGCCCCTACTGATCTGGTGCCTTTCTGTTGCATGATGGCGGGCATGACGGAGACCCCGCACCCCCTGTACGACAGGCACCGCGAGACCCTCGACCGGGCGCTGACCGCCATCGCGGAGCGCGGGTACTGGTCGGCCTACCCCGAGTCGCCCAGCCCTCGGGTGTACGGCGAGACGGCCGCCGCCGACGGCAAGGCCGCCTTCGAGGCGTACCTGGGCGGGGACTTCCCGCTCGACCAGGCCGGTGACGGCACCACCGTGGCCACCGAGGTCAGCCCGTTCGGGGTGGCGCTGGACGTGCGCTACCCGCACGCGAGCGCCGACCAGCTGGTGTCCGCCGCGAGCGCGGCGCTGCCCACCTGGCGCGACGCCGGCCCGCAGGCCCGGGCGGGTGTCTGCCTGGAGGTCCTGGACCGGCTGCACCGCAACGTGTTCGAGCTGGCCAACGCGGTGCAGTTCACCAGCGGCCAGGCGTTCGTGATGGCGTTCCAGGCCGGTGGCGCGCACGCGCTGGACCGGGCCCTGGAGTCGGTCGCCTACGCGTACGCGGAGATGACCCGCCACCCGGGGACCGCCGGCTGGGAGAAGGCCGCCGGCAAGGGCGACCCGCTGCGGATGACCAAGACGTTCCACGTGGTGCCGCGCGGGGTCGCGCTGGTCATCGGCTGCAACACGTTCCCGACCTGGAACTCGTACCCCGGTCTGTTCGCCTCGCTCGCCACCGGCAACCCGGTGGTGGTGAAGCCGCACCCGCGCGCGGTGCTGCCGCTGGCGGTCACCGTCAAGTACGCCCGCCAGGTGCTCGCCGAGGCCGGGTTCGACCCGAACCTGGTGCAGCTCGCCCCCGAGACGGACGGCGAGAAGCTCGCCACCACGCTGGCCCTGCACCCGGCCGTGAAGATCGTCGACTTCACCGGCTCCACCGAGTACGGCGACTGGCTGGAGGCGAACGCCCGGCAGGCCGCCGTCTACACCGAGAAGGCCGGCCTGAACACGGTGGTGATCGACTCCACCGACGACTTCGCCGGGCTCTGCCGCAACCTGGGTTTCACGCTGACGCTGTACAGCGGCCAGATGTGCACCACCTCGCAGAACCTGCTGATCCCGCGCGACGGCATCTCCACCGACCAGGGGCACAGGAGCTTCGACGAGGTGGCGGCCGGGATCGCCGGCGCGGTCGCCAAGCTGACCGCCGACCCGGCCCGGGGCGTCGAGCTGACCGGCGCGATCGTCAACGACGGGGTGCTGGAGCGGCTGGACGAGGTCACCAAGGTCGGTGAGCCGGTGCTGGAGTCGCGCACCGTCGAGCACCCGTCCTTCCCCGGCGCGGTGGTGCGTACGCCGACGGTGGTGAAGCTGGACGCGTCCGACACCGCGACCTACTCGCGGGAGTGGTTCGGGCCGATCTCGTTCGCCATCGCCACCGACTCCACCGAGCACAGCCTGCGCATCCTGCGCGAGACGGTGGGGGAGAAGGGCGCGCTGACCGCGGGCGTCTACTCCACCGACGAGGCGGTGCTGGACGCGGCCGAGGCGGCGGCGATCGACGCCGGGGTGCACCTGTCCTGCAACCTGACCGGCGGGGTGTTCGTCAACCAGTCGGCGGCGTTCTCCGACTTCCACGGCTCGGGCGCGAACGCGGCGGCCAACTCGGCGCTGACCGACGGCGCGTACGTCGCCAACCGGTTCCGCATCGTGCAGAGCCGCCGGCACGTCTGAGTCACCGGTTCCGGGTGCGTCCGTCGTCGCGGTGACGACCGGCGCACCCGGATGCGTCTTCAGGCCGGGCGGCGCATCTGGAGTTCGTACAGGCCGGCGATCCGGGGGTGCGGCACCCGTACCCCGGTGTCCACGAAGCCCAGCTTCTGATAGGCCCGGTAGGCGCGGTCGTTGCCGGCCACCACCTCCATCATCAGGTCGGGCCGTCCGCAGGCGCGCGACCAGGCCGCCACCTCGTCGACGAGCGCCGCGAGCAGGCCGGTGCCCCGCCGGGCCGGGGTCACGTAGACCGCGTAGACGAGCGTCAGGCCCGGCTCGTCCGGTGCGGCGGTGCCGCCGGCGTGGCCGACCAGGCGGCCGCCCGGGTCGGCCACGAACTGCGCGGTGTGGTCGCCCCGGGAGACGGCCGCGACCCGGGCCGCGAACTCCGCGTGCGGCCGGGCGGCGGCCTCGGCCACCGTCTCCAGGAAGGCCAGCGGGGAGTCGGCCAGCATCTCCAGCCGGAGCGCCCGCATCCGGGCGGCGTCGGTCGGCCGGACCCGGCGGACGGTGGTCGTGGTGGTCGCGCTGGTCATGCCGCATGCATACCGGACGGCCCGCAGCGGGTGTGCGACAGGCCCGGGTACGCCCCGGAATATGCCCGATTTGTGGTCGTGCGCCGTCGTCACGCCTCGTGTAGCGTGCGATTTCGGTCACTGAATTCAGCATCACCGATCGCTGAATCGGTGCGCCACCGGTGCCGGTCCGCCGGTTTCCGGGTGTTGGAACGCCGCGCAGAGTGAGGAAGTGCACCGTGGCACAGGGCACCGTGAAGTGGTTCAACGCCGAAAAGGGCTACGGCTTCATCGCCGTCGACGGCGGGCAGGACGTCTTCGTCCACTTCTCCGCGATCGAGATGGACGGCTACAAGGCGCTCGACGACGGCCAGCGGGTCGAGTTCGAGATCGCGCAGGGGCAGAAGGGTCCACAGGCCGAGCGGGTCCGCGTCATCGCCTGACCCGCGGCGGGCGGTGCTCCCGCGACCGGACCCCGGACCGGGGGCTGCGGTGCGGCCGACCACCATGGAAGATCATGAGCCGTTCCAGCCGTAGTCGCTGAGGAGGGCCCATGTCCGATCTGCCCCCGTCGGGTTCCACCGAGCCGGCGGCGTCCCGCCCTCCGGACGACCCGACCGCGCCCCCGCCTCCTGCTGCCGAGCGGGCACCGGGACCGCCGGGGACCACAGGAGGGGCCACGCCCGCCTCCGGCGCGTCCGGCGCCGACCCGTGGGCCGGTCATACCGGCCCCGTGCCGATCGTCCCTGACCAGCCGGTGTACGACAGCCCGCAGCCCGGCGCCCCGAACCCGGCCGGTCAACCCGCCTGGGGCGCCCCGCCCGGCTGGACCGCGCCGGGCGACGTCCCACCCGGCCACACCCCGCAGGGCTGGACCGCGCCGGGCACCCCGCCGCAGGGCTGGACCGCGCCGGGTACCCCGCCGCACGGCTGGACCGCGCCGCCGGGTACGCCGCCGCCGGGCTGGGGCGGCCCCGCGTACCCGAGCTATCCGATGCCCGGCGCGGCGTACCCGATGCCCGGCGCGGCGTACCCGGTCCCGGCCGGTCCCGGGGCGTACGCCGGCTGGTATCCCGGCATCGACCCGCAGGATCCGCTCGTCAACCCGCCGCACGGGGGCATCGGTCCCTGGTTCGCCCGCTGCACCGCCGCGCTGCGGCGCGGCTGGCGGCAACTGCTGCCGATCGTGTTGCTCACCCAGGTGCTCCCGGCGGCGGTGATCGGCGTCCTCACACTCGTCTTCAGCCCCGAGGGTGAACTGGCGACCGCCCCGGACAGCGCGCCGGGGCTGCCGGCCGGCTTCTGGGGGCAGCTGTTCGCCTTCTACGGCGTGCTCCTGGCCGCCGGGCTGGCCTTCGGCCTGCTCCAGGCGGCGGGCTGGGCCGCCGGCACCTGGGTGGTCGCCCGCCAGGCCGCCGGTGAGCCGACCGGACTCGGCGCCGCCTTCCGGTACGGGATGCGCCGCGCCCTCGGCCTGTGGGGCTGGACGCTCCTGGTCTCGCTGCTGGTCATGATCGGCAGCTGCTTCTGTCTGCTGCCCGGCCTCTACGCCGCGTTCGCGCTGGCCCTGTTCGGTCCGGTCTACCTGTTCGAGCGGCGGGAGCCGATCGGGCGGGCCTGGCGGATGTTCCACAGCCGGTTCGGCATGGTGCTGGGCCGGGTCGCCCTGGTGATGGCGGTCCTCCTCGCGGCGACGGTGCTGGACGCGGTCGTGGGCGGGATCAGCGGGGCGCTGTTCGGCGTCGAGCCGATGACGGCCGTCGGCACCGCGATCGGCGCCGTGGCGTTCGCCGTGTTCGGCGCCCTGCTGGCTGCCCCGGCGTACCTGGCGCAGCAGGTCGGACTGGTCGTCACGTACGCCGAACAGCGGGCTCAGGAAGGCCCGGTGAACGCGGCCCGGCTGGCGGCGGAACTCGGCTGAGCGGGGCTGTCGTGCTTGCACTCGGCTAGGGAGAGTGCTAAACAAGTCATTGGCACTCGCGTACGGTGAGTGCCAGAAGGTCGGGGCGGTAGGGCCACGGCCGCGCCGGTGTCCGAAGGGGCGCCGGAGCGGTACGAGGCCGGTCGTCGCGGGCTGTCCGGCCCGACCGAGGAGACGTCGTCGTCGCCAGGTGGCGACGTTCCCAAGGTGCGTACACCAGACGGCCCATCCGGGCATCCGGGTGGCCCGTGAGTGTCCAGG
This sequence comes from Micromonospora sp. AMSO1212t, assembly GCF_008868145.1. Classification (NCBI taxonomy): domain Bacteria; kingdom Bacillati; phylum Actinomycetota; class Actinomycetes; order Micromonosporales; family Micromonosporaceae; genus Micromonospora; species Micromonospora sp. AMSO1212t. The sequence continues at coordinate 11,257 of NZ_WBKS01000131.1, read as the reverse complement.
AGGACAACGCCGTATGGCCAAGATGATCGCGTTCGACGAAGAGGCGCGCCGCGGCCTCGAGCGGGGCATGAACCAGCTCGCCGACGCCGTGAAGGTGACCCTCGGCCCCAAGGGCCGCAACGTCGTGCTCGAGAAGAAGTGGGGTGCCCCCACCATCACCAACGATGGTGTGAGCATCGCCAAGGAGATCGAGCTCGAGGACCCGTACGAGAAGATCGGCGCCGAGCTGGTCAAGGAGGTCGCGAAGAAGACCGACGACGTCGCCGGTGACGGCACGACGACGGCGACCGTCCTGGCCCAGGCCCTGGTTCGTGAGGGTCTGCGCAACGTGGCCGCCGGCGCCAACCCGATGGCCCTGAAGCGGGGCATCGAGGCGGCCGTGGCCAGCGTCTCGGAGGAGCTGCTCAAGCTCGCCAAGGACGTGGAGACCAAGGAGCAGATCGCCTCCACCGCCTCCATCTCCGCCGCCGACCCCAGCGTCGGCGAGATCATCGCCGAGGCGATGGACAAGGTGGGCAAGGAAGGTGTCATCACCGTCGAGGAGAGCAACACCTTCGGCCTGGAGCTCGAGCTCACCGAGGGCATGCGCTTCGACAAGGGCTACATCTCCGCCTATTTCATGACCGACCCGGAGCGTATGGAGGCCGTCTTCGACGACCCGTACATCCTGATCGTCAACAGCAAGATCTCGTCGGTGAAGGACCTGCTCCCGATCCTGGAGAAGGTCATGCAGTCGGGCAAGCCGCTGCTGATCATCGCCGAGGACCTGGAGGGCGAGGCCCTCGCCACCCTGGTGGTCAACAAGGTCCGTGGCACCTTCAAGTCGGTCGCCGTCAAGGCGCCGGGCTTCGGTGACCGCCGCAAGGCCATGCTGACCGACATCGCCATCCTCACCGGTGGTCAGGTCATCAGCGAGGAGGTCGGCCTCAAGCTGGACGCGACCGGCCTCGAGATGCTGGGCCGCGCCCGCAAGGTCGTGGTGACCAAGGACGAGACCACCATCGTCGACGGTGCCGGCGACGCCGAGCAGATCCAGGGCCGGGTGAACCAGATCCGGGCCGAGATCGACAAGAGCGACTCCGACTACGACCGGGAGAAGCTGCAGGAGCGTCTGGCCAAGCTGGCCGGCGGTGTTGCGGTGATCAAGGTCGGCGCGGCCACCGAGGTCGAGCTGAAGGAGCGCAAGCACCGCATCGAGGACGCCGTCCGCAACGCGAAGGCCGCCGTCGAGGAGGGCATCGTCCCGGGTGGTGGCGTCGCGCTGGTGCAGGCCGGCAAGACCGCCTTCGACAAGCTGGACCTGGCCGGCGACGAGGCGACCGGCGCGCAGATCGTCAAGATCGCGCTGGACGCCCCGCTGCGGCAGATCGCCGTCAACGCCGGCATGGAGGGTGGCGTCGTCGTCGAGCGGGTCCGCAACCTCGACCCGGGTCACGGCCTCAACGCCGCGACCGGCGAGTACGTGGACCTGTTGGCCGCGGGCATCATCGACCCGGCCAAGGTGACCCGTTCCGCGCTGCAGAACGCCGCCTCGATCGCCGCGCTGTTCCTCACCACCGAGGCCGTCGTGGCGGACAAGCCGGAGAAGACCCCGGCCGCCCCGGCCGGTCCGGGTGGCGGGGAGATGGACTTCTGAGTCCAGCTCCACCCAGTACGCCGAAGGGGGCGGGCCGCGTCAGCGGTCCGCCCCCTGTCCGCGTGCCCGGCTCAGGTGGGCAGCGGGCGCTGGTTGCGCCGCTTGTGCGCCCTGTCGTACGGCGGTGGCGGCCGGCGCCTCGGCTCGTCCACCGGCTGCCGTGGCTCCTCCACCGGTGGCCCGGCGGCGCCGGTCAGTTCGGCGAGTTGCTCGGCGTCGCCGACGTCGAGCCGGTCGAAGGGGAGCTGGCCGGGAAGCTCGTCGGCCGGGCGTCGGGCCGCCGCCGGATCCTCGGCCCGTTCGTCATTCGTGGTCATGCACCGCCTCCTCTGCTCCGACCGTAGAGCCCGGTCGATGGCGAAGGAGGCCGAATGGCGCTATTGACGTCTATGCCCCTTTGATGGCTTTCCGGTAGAGGAAGAACACCCGCTCGATCCGTGCCCCGGCCGCGTTCGAGTAGAACGGCACCGGCCCCACCCAGCCGATCTGCGCCGCGGTGATCCCGGCGGCGGCCTGGTCGCGCAGGCAGCGGCGCAACAGCACGCCACCGATCCCGGAGCCCTCCGCCGCCGGTGCGGTGCCCATCGGCCCGAACCAGCTCGGCCGCGCCGACCCGTACGCGGCGAACCCGAGGATCTCGCCGTCCCGCTCGGCGAGGTGCACACCCGCGTCCGGCCGTCCCACCGAACCGGCCAGCTCACCGTCCCAGGCGCCGCCGAACGTGGACCGGGCGAACGCGGCGAGCGCCGGCAGGTCGTCGGAGCCGGCACGGCGTACCGTCACGCCCCGCCCGGCCAGCCGCTGCTCGGCGGCCTCGGTGGAGCGCAGCGCCGCCGAGGACTCGGTCAGCTCGGCGGTCATGTTCCAGGCGGTACGGTCCTGCCGGTAACCGAGCCGCTGCGCGGCGCAGACCGCCGGCGTGTAGCGCACGTCGATGCCCGGCCAGGCGTAGTGCGGCGGGTTGCCGGCGAGCAGCACCTCGGCCGCCCCGAGCGCGCCGAGCCGGCTCTCCGCCTCGGCCAGCAGCGCCCCGCCCACGCCTTGGCGGCGGTCCTTCGGCGCCACCGCGACCAGGTCGACGTGGCCCAGGCGCGGATCGGCCGCCGACAGCGACCCGACGAGTGCGCCCACCAGCGCGCCGTCGCGTACCGCGCCGAGGCGTAGCACCGGACGGCCGGCCTCGGCCCGCTCCGACACGGTGACCACCACCGCTGACGCCTCGGCCGCGTCCTCCGGCAGGTCGAGCGACAGCCGGCACAGCTCGACCACCTCGGGCAGCCGGTCCCGGCCCAGCTCGATGATCTCCACGTCCATGGACGCCGACCCTAGAACATCGGCAGGCCAATGGACAGGGTTGTTAACCGGTCGCTGCGGACCGGGCCGCGCGCACCGCCGCGTACGCGTCCACCAGCCCGGCGCCGGAGACGTCCCGCGGTCCGCCGCAGGTGTCCGCCCCGGTGGGCGGCGTGACCGGCTGGGCGGTGTCGCGCAGGATCGCCCGGGTCCGTTCCAGGTCCCCGACCAGCGCCGGATTCGCCGACCACATCAGCGCCACCACGCCCGCGACCTGCGGCGTGGCCATCGAGGTGCCGTCCAGGGTGGCGTACCCGCCGCCCGGCATCGCGGAGAGCACGGCGGCACCCGGAGCGACCAGGTCCGGCTTGGCCCGACCGTCCGGTGCCGGGCCGCGGCTGGAGAACTCGGTGACGCGCCGCTGCCGGTCCACCGCCCCGACGGTCAGCACGTCCGCATACGGCGCGGGCGGATCCGCGATCGAACCGCACGACGGGCCGGTGTTGCCCGCCGCGGCCACCACGAGGATGCCGGCCGCGGTCAGCGCGGCGGTCGCCGGTCGCAGCGCCCCCGGGTCGCACCCCTCCACCGGCGGGCAGCCCCACGAGTTGGTGAGCACGTCCGGGGCGCGAGAGGGGCGGCCGTCGGTGAGCGGGTTCCCGCCCGGCGGGAACGGGGCCAGCATGAACTGGAGGCAGTCGAGGTAGCGGGCCGGGCTGCCCAGGTTGCGGTCCAGGTTGACGCAGCCGACCCAGCTCGCGCCCGGCGCGACGCCGATCCCGTCCCGGCCCACCGCGCTGCCCAGCGTGTGGGTGCCGTGACCACCCCGGTCGGCCGGGGCGCGGCGGCCCTCCCACGGGTCGTACCACGAGTCGTCGCCGCCCCGGAAGCCGTCCGCGAGCGCCGGGTGCCGGCCGTCCACCCCGGAGTCGGAGCTGCCCACCACCACGCCGGAGCCGGTGACGCCCAGCTCGGACCACACCCGGTCCGCGCCGATCAGCGAGACGTTCCAGGCCGGGCCGGCCGGTGCCGGCGCGTCGCCGCGCGCCTGCGGGGCGAGCGCCGGCAGCGGGCGCAACCGCTGGCTGACCAGCACCCGGGCCACCTCGGGACGGCTGGACAGCCAGGCCCGCACCGCCGGCCCGCCGTCCGTCTCGATCGCGTTCACCAGGTAGTACGGCGTCGGGCTCAGCCGCATCCCGGTCAGCGTGCGGCGCAGGTCGCCCTGCGTGCGGTCGGCCGTGGCCACCAGCCGCCGGTAGACCTCGGCCGCCCGGGCGTCCCGCCCGGCCCGGCCCGGCGTCCCGGCCGGCAGGCCGGTCAGGTCGGCCTGCTCGCGGAGCACCACGAGCAGCCGCTCGCCGTACAGCCCCGGCTGGCCGGGGACGACGTACACCACGGCGACAGCGGCGAGGAGCGCGGCGGCAGCGAGCGCGGCCGCACCGCGCCGGGGCGCGCGGGCGCGGGACCGGGCGAGCAGCACGCCGTACCCGACGGCCAGCAGGACCGCGACGGCGAATGCCACGCCGGTCCCCACCGCGACCCAGAACGGCATGTCGCGGGTGGCTGAGAGCAGGAGGCTGACCTCCTCGGGGTCGGTGAAGGCGAGCGGCCCCAGCAGGGCGAGCCCGACCAGCCGGCGCACCGGCGCGGGACCGGCCGGCCGCCCCGCGTGGCGGGCCGCCGCCTCCAGCGCGGCCAGCACGAAACCGAGCGGCGGCAGCAGGACCAGCGCCGGCAACTGCACGCCCGACTGCCCGGCGCCGGCGGCGAGCGGCGTCAGCGCCACGCCCGCGACCAGACCGCCGACCAGCACCAGCCGGGCCGGGCCGGGCCCGAACGCGGCCCAGAAACCGGCTCCGAGAAGCGCCCCGGCGAGCGCGCCCAGCGCGGCGGCGGCCAGACCGGCGAGCAACGTCTCCAGCGCACCGCCCAGCGCGCCCACCCAGGCCCAGGGCAGCAGCACGGCCAGGCCGGCCGCGATCGCCAGCAGCGACACCGACCCGAACCGGCCCTCCGGGACCGCGTCCACCACGACCGGCGGCCGGACGCGGCCGAGACGGACGGCGAGGAGCGCGAGCGCCGCGGCGGTCACCGCGAGCGCGGCCAGGTACGCCTCGTGGTGCACCGGCGGCACGGTCCGCAGCAGCGTGGTCGCGCCGAGCGCGACCACGGCGGCGGTCCAGGCCCGGCCGGTCACCCGCAGCGCGGGGGAGCGGGGCGCGAGCGCCAGCGCCAGCGCCGGAGCGCCGGCCAGCAGCACGGTGGCCACCGCGACCACCGGCCAGCCCGCCACCGGCCGGTCCGCGCCGATCGCCAGCGCCACCTGGTCGACCAGCCAGCCGGTGATCTGGCCCGGCACGGTGACCAGCACGATCCACACCCCGGTCGCCACCGCCGCGACGACCGGCCACGGACCGGTCTCGCGCGGAGGCGGCGGTACGGGAGCGGGCGGCGGGCCGGTCAGCATGGTCATCACGGTACGGCCGGGCCGTGCCGCCGCGCGCCCGGGACGGTTACCGTTGACTGGTGCGTGACCCGAGTGTGTCCCGATCCACGGCCGGCCGGCTCTCCGCCGAGCGCCGCGCCGACGACCTGCGCCGGCTCCGGGCCGAGCGGTTCGACGTGCTGGTCATCGGCGGTGGCGTGACCGGAGCGGGCGCCGCCCTCGACGCCGCGTCCCGAGGGCTGAAGGTCGCCCTGGTGGAGGCGCGCGACTACGCCGCCGGCACGTCCAGCCGATCCAGCAAGCTGATCCACGGCGGCCTGCGCTACCTGGAACAGTTGGAGTTCCACCTGGTCCACGAGGCGCTGACCGAGCGCGGCCTGCTCGCCACCCGGCTCGCACCGCACCTGGTCCGCCCGGTGCCGATCCTGGTGCCGCTCCCCGCCGCAGGCGGCGCGGGTGACCTGCCCCGGCGGTTCTTCCGCCGCTCCTACTACGGCCTCGGCGTGGCCGCGTACGACGCGTTCGCCGGGGTGTTCGGCGGCGGGCGCGGGATGCCGCTGCACCGGCACCTCACCCGCGAGGGCACCCGCCGGATCTTCCCCAGCCTGCGCCCGGACAAGCTGGCCGGCGCGATCCGCTACTACGACGGCCAGGTCGACGACGCCCGCCTGGTGGTGACGCTGGCGCGCACCGCGGCGAGTCTCGGCGCGACAGTGGTGACGAGCGCCCGCGCGGCCGGCCTGATCCGCCAGGCCCGGGAGGTCACCGGCGTGCGGGTCCGCGACCTGGAGGCGCCCGCCGGGTCGCCGGACGCCGAGTTCGAGGTACGCGCCCGCACCGTGATCGCCGCCACCGGCGTGTGGAGCGACGACATGTCGCGGATGCTCAACGACGTCGGCCTGCGCCCGAAGCTGCGGGTCCGGGCCTCCAAGGGGGTGCACCTCGTGGTGCCCCGCTCGGCGATCGTCGGCGAGACCGGCCTGATCCTGCGTACCGCGACGAGCGTGCTGTTCGTGATCCCCTGGGGCGGGCACTGGATCATCGGCACCACCGACACGGACTGGCAACTCGACCGGTCCCATCCGGCCGCGACCGCGAGCGACATCGACTACCTGTTGTCGCAGGTCAACGAGGTGCTGGACCGGCCGCTGACCACCGCCGACATCGAGGGCGTCTACGCCGGGCTGCGCCCGCTGCTGGCCGGTGAGGCGGACTCCACCTCCAAGCTCTCCCGCGAGCACGCGGTGGTGGAGCCGATGCTCGGCCTGCTGCTGGTCGCCGGCGGCAAGTACACCACCTACCGGGTGATGGCCTCCGACGTGGTCGACCGCGCGATGCACCGGCTCGGCCGGACCCGCCCCTCGCGTACCGCCGACCTGCCGCTGCTCGGCGCCGACGGGTACGCGGCCATGTGGCGGGACCGGGCCGACCTGGCCCGCCGGCACGGGGTGGCGGTCGGCGTGGTCGAGCACCTGCTGGAGCGCTACGGCACCCTCACGCTCGACCTGCTCGCCCTGGTCGACGCCGATCCGCTGCTCGGCTCGCCGCTGGCGGGCGCACCGGAATACCTCGCCGCCGAGGTGACGTACGCCGCCCGCGCCGAGGGCGCGCTGCACCTGGAGGACGTGCTCACCCGGCGTACCCGGATCTCGATCGAGACCAGCCACCGCGGCCTGGAGTCGGCGGAGCACGCCGCGGAGCTGATGGGCGCGGTGCTCGGCTGGGACGCGGCGACCCGGGACCGGGAGGTCGCCCACTACCGGGCGCGGGTGCTGGCCGAGCGGGAGTCGCAGCTCATGCCGGACGACATCGCGGCCGACGCGGCCCGCCTCGGCGCGCCCGACGTACGCGGATTCGCCGCCGACCGGGGCACCGACGGCCCGGGCGTTGAACTTCCGGCCTCCCCCAGGTAGGGGATCCCCGACCCGGGCCGCTCGGCCGGTAGTGCGCACTACCTACGGAAGTGTAGGTTTCCGGCGTGGTTCGCCCATCCTGGTTGCGCGTCCCCGCCCTGTGCGTCGTGGTCCTGCTGGCTCTGACCGGCTGCTCCTTCGGCCGGGCGGAGGGCGCCACCACACCCGGGGCGGCGGGCACGGCCAGTCCGACACCGGACAGCAGGCGCGTCTCCCTGGTGCAGCGGCTCGGCGACGGCCCGGTCCGCAACCTGGACGTGGACCCGTCGGGCCGCTGGCAGTGCCGCGACTGCGCCGGTGACGGCGTCGACGCCACCGGCACGCTGAACCCGGACCAGACGCGGCGGCTCCAGCGGATGCTCGCGGACCCGGCGATGGCGAAGGAGACCGACCAGGCCCGCGGCTACAAGCAGGGCTGCATCGGCGTGCTGACCTCGACGCTGCTCGTGCCGCCGGACCTGACCGTCACCATCCAGGACTGCCCGGGCGAGCCGAAGCCGAAGGTGGCCTACGACGTGCTGCTGCTCGTCACCCAGGCCACACCGGCCGAGGACAAGGGCTGACTCAGATCACCTTGCCGGGGTTGAGCAGCCCCGCCGGGTCCAGCGCCGTCTTGATCGCCTGGTGCACGCGTACGCCCACCGGGCCGATCTCGCGGGCCAGCCAGTCCCGCTTGAGCAGCCCGACGCCGTGCTCCCCGGTGCAGGTGCCGCCCAGTTCCAGCCCCAGCCGCATGATCTCGTCGAATGCTCGCCGTCCCCGGGCCAGGCTCGCCGGATCGGCCCGGTCGACCACGATGTTGGGGTGCATGTTGCCGTCGCCCGCGTGGCCGACCACACCGATCGGCACCTGGCACGCCTCCGCGATCCGGGCCACCCCGTCGAGCAGCTCCGCCAGCCGGCCGCGCGGCACCGCCACGTCGTCGATGACCAGGCCGCCGTTGCCGCCCGGGAACGTCTCGGCCGCGAACCGCTCCATGGCCGGATGGGCCAGCCGCCGCGCCTGGAGCAGGGCGGCGGCCTCGGTCGCGTCGGTGGCCGCGTAGACCTCGTCGGCGCCCGCCGCGGTGCAGACCTCGGCCAGCCGGGCCAGGTCGTCGGCGGCCCGGGCACCGGTGTCCACCGCGGCGAGCAGCAGCGCCTCGGCGTCCGTGCGCAGACCCATCGGCCGGTACGCCTCGATCGCCCGCAGATGCGTCCGGTCCAGCAGTTCCAGCAGGCTCGGGGTGAGCCCTCGTTCGGCGATCCCGGCGACCGCGCCACCGGCCGTCGCCACCGTGGGGAAGACCGCGACCAGGGTCAGTGACTCCTCCGGGGCCGGACGCAACGCCACTGTCACCTCGGTGATCACGCCGAGCGTGCCCTCCGAACCCACGAACAGCCGGGTCAGGTCGTACCCGGCCACCCCCTTGGCGGTACGCCGTCCGGTGCGCAGCACCTCGCCGGAGGCGAGCACCACCTCCAGGCCCAGCACGTACTCGCTGGTCACGCCGTACTTCACGCAGCACATGCCACCGGCGTTGGTGGCCACGTTGCCGCCGATGGTGGACGACTCCCAGGAGCCGGGATCCGGCGGATACCAGAGGCCGTGCTCCCGTACCGCGCGGGCGAGCGCCGCGTTCACCACGCCCGGCTGCACCACAGCGATCCGGCCGACCGGGTCGATCTCCCGGACCGCGTCCATCGCCACGGTGCTCACCACCACCGCGCCGGCGACCGCGTTCGCCGCGCCGGCCAGCCCGGTCCGCGCACCCTGCGGCACCACGGGTACGCCGTGCCGCGCGGCCGCCCGGACCACCGCCACCACCTCGCCGGTGTCGCGGGGACGTACCACCGCCAGCGGGGTGCCCGAGTCGCACAGGTCGGCCTCGTCGCGCTCGTGCCCGGCCAGCAGGTCCGGGTCGGTCAGCACGGCGGCGTCGCCGAGCGCGGCCCGCAGGTCGTCGAGGAGGGGATGGGCGGCCATGCCGGGAAGGCTACCGGCGTACCGTCTGTTGCCGTGCTCTACCTGGACCCGCCCACCGTGCCCTGGCGCGGCCGGCTCTGGTCGCACCTGATCAGCGACGTCTCGTACGCCGAGCTGCACGCGTTCGCCGAGATGCTCGGCGCGCCCCGGCGCGGCTTCGACCGGGACCACTACGACGTGCCGGCCGAGCGGTTCCGGGCGGCGGTCTGGCTCGGCGCCACGGTCGTGCCCTCGCGGGAGATCGTCCGGCTGCTGCGTGACGCCGGTCTGCGCCGCCCGAAGCACCGCGTCTCAGGCGAGATCGGCCAGTTCCCGGGACAGGTTGGCGCGCGCCCGAGCCTCCCAGCGGGCGTGCGGCTCGGGTAGGCGGTACAGCGCCGGCAGGGCGAGCAGGTGCCGCAGCACCGCGGCCCGGCCGGCGCGGAAGTCCGGATCGGCCACGTGCGCGTACTCGGCGCGGATCGCGGCGGCGTACCTGTCGTAGCGGTCCGCCGGGGCGGCGAGCACCGCCAGGTCGGCGTCGCACAGCAACGCGCCGTCCGGGTCGTCCGGCCCGACCACGTGACCGGCGGTGAGCAGCACCAGGCGGCGTACCCCGGTCACCGTCGCGGCCGGGAGCCCGGCGGCGGCCAGCAGCTCGCCGGCCAGGTCGGCGCTGGCCCGCTCGTTGGCGTCGCCCGCCGCGCGCGGGTCGTAGACCGCGTCGTGGCACCACGCCGCCAGCCGGACCAGGTCGGGGTCGCGGGCCAGACCGGCGTACGCGTCGACCACGTCGAGCACCGCCCGCAGGTGCGCCTCGTCGTGGTAGCGCCGGTGCGGCTCCCGCCAGCCCGCCAGCAGCCGGGCGCCGGCCCGGTCGACTCCCACCGGATCGGTCGCGCGCGCCGCCCGTGCCGTCTCCCGCCACCGTGCCGTCAGGTCGTCCACCGGGTGCAGTCTGCCCCACTCCGCGATCGGACCGGGGATTCAGCGGGATCGTCGCGGGTAGTACCCGCCATGGCCCGGGACCGACGACTGCCGTTTCTTCGTCGCGGCGATCAGCGAGAAGGCCCGGGTGACCGTGACGGCCAGCGGATCGCCTCCGCGATGGACGAACTGCGGCACCGCAGCAAGGCCACACTGCACGACCGGCTGCACCGGGTCCGTACCGCGTTCGGCCTGGCGGTGCAGGCCGGGCTCGCCGCCGGCCTGGCGTACCTGATCTCCCACCGGCTGCTGAAGAACCCCCAGCCGGTCTTCGCGCCGATCTCCGCGGTCGGCACGCTCGCCGCCTCGGTGGGGCAACGGTTCCGCCGCACCGTCGAGTTGATCGTCGGGGTGGCCGTCGGCGTGCTCGTCGGCGACGCGCTCATCTACTTCGTCGGCACCGGCGCGTGGCAGCTCGCGCTCGTCGTGACCTCGGCGATCCTGCTGAGCATCTTCGCCGGGGCGAGCGTCGCCATCGTGATCCAGGCGGCGGCCACCGCCGTGCTGATCGTGACGCTCAGCCCGTCCACGGAGAACCTGGAGTTCCCCCGCTTCATCGACGCGTTCCTCGGCGGCGGCATCGCGCTGCTGGTCACCGCCATCCTGCTGCCGCTCAACCCGCTGCGGGTGATCAACCGGGCCGCCCGGCCGGCGCTGGACCTGCTCTCCGACCAGCTCGACGCCTGCGCCGACGCGTTGCGCAGCGGGGACCGGGAAGCGGCCCAGCGGGCGCTGCTCCGGCTGCGCGAGAACAAGGAGGAACTGGCCGCGCTCTCCGAGGCGATCGAAGGCGCCAAGGAGACGAGCACGCTCTCCCCGGCCCGCTGGCACCGGCGCGGCGAGCTGACCCACTACGCCGAGGCCGCCGACCCGATCGACCGGGCCATGCGCAACAGCGGCACGCTGATCCGCCGCGCCGTCACCATGATCGAGGACGAGGAGCCGATCCCCGAGCCGATGCCGGACGCGATCGGTCACCTGGCCGAGTCGGTACGCCTGCTCCGGCAGGAGTTCGCCGCCGGACAGGAGCCGGAG
>NZ_WBKS01000130.1:0-17100 GCF_008868145.1 Micromonospora sp. AMSO1212t | reverse complement strand
CTCTGACTCACCCTCCCCCCTCTGCGCGTCGATCTTGCACTTACCGCCCTGGCAGAACGCGCATCCCAGGCGTGCCGAGGGCCGCAAGTGCAAGATCGACGCGCAGAGGGGGGAGGGTGAGTCAGAGGAGGAAGGACAGGAGGGCGGTGTTGGCCTCGGTGGGGCGCTCCAGGGGGAGCAGGTGAGCGGCGTTCGGCACGTCGGGAAGGCGTACGCCGTTCGGGGCCTCGTCGGCGATGCGGTCGGCCAGGCGGCGGATGTCGGCCAGGTCGTCGGCGCCGGTGCCGACGAGCACCGGTACGCGCAACTCGCCCAGCCGGTCGATGGCCGGCGGGTCCAGCTCGCCCACCTCGATCGCGCTCAGCGCCTGCTCGGCGGCGAGCGCCCGGCGGTCCATCTCCTCGGCGAACCGGATCAGCTCCGGGTCGACGTCCTCCGGTCGGCGGGTCGGGCCGACCACCCAGAACCGCACCTCGCCGGCGGCGGTGGCCGCGAAGTCCTCCGGGTCCACGTCACCGACCAGTTCCTCCCAGAGCTGCTCGGTCTCCTCGGACCACTCGTTGCCGGAGACCGGCGCGCCGAACAGCGCCAGCGCCGAGACCCGCTCCGGGTGGGCGAGCGCGGCGTCCACCGCCACCCGGCCGCCGAACGAGCACCCGACGAGCGCGGCGCGTTCGATGCCCAGCGCGTCGAGCAGCCCGATCACGTCGTCGTGATGGGCGAACGGCGCGGGCGGCAGTTCCGAGTCGCCGTAGCCGCGCAGGTCCAGCGCGATCACCCGGTGCCGCTGCGCGAGCGCCGGGACCTGCTCGCGCCACATCCGCCGGTCGGCGATGCCGGCGTGCAGCAACACCACGGCGGTGCCGGTGCCGCTCTCGTCGTACGCGAGCTGGGCGCCGTTGATATCGATCTTGGTCACGGGAGGGAACGGTACGGACCGGACATGGCCTCCGCAACCCGTCTTCGGTGACCCCGCTAACTCTGGCTAGCGTTTTGCTTGCAGGAGTTAGCGGCCCGAGCTAGCGTTGAGTCATGGCCACCAGCAAGGACCTTCCCGATGTCGGCGGGTTCATTCGCGACCTGCGGCGCAACGCGAAGATCTCACTGCGCCAGCTCGCCGAGCAGGCGGGCGTCAGCAATCCCTACCTGAGTCAGATCGAGCGCGGGCTGCGCAAGCCGAGCGCCGAGGTGCTCCAGCAGCTCGCCAGCGCGCTGCGCGTCTCCACCCCGGCGATGTACCTGCGTGCCGGGCTGCTGGACGACAAGGAGGGCCAGGGCGTACTCGCGGCGATCGCCGTCGACCCCGAGCTGACCATGGCCCAGAAGCAGTCGCTCACCCAGATCTACGAGACGTTCCGGCGCGAGAACGCCCGCCTGGCCGAGGCGACCGAGGCCGCCACCACGACGGAAGCGGCCACCACGGCCGAGACCACCGAGACGGCCACCGCGACTGAGGCCCCGGCCACCGTCGCGGCGGCCGCGACCGGTCCGGTCACGCCGGAGGGCACCCCGACCGAGGCGGTCCTCGAATCGGTAGCCGTCACCGAAGCGGGTGCCGCGCCCGCCCCGACCACCGCCGCCCCTGAGCACACGACCGCCCGCCGGGCGGCCCGGAAGGCCGCCGGTGCGGCCGAGGAGGAGCAGTCATGACCACCCAGCCGAAGACCAACCGCATCCCCGCACCCCTCTACGCCGCCGCCGGCGCCGGTGAGCTGGCCCTGGAGCAGCTGCGCAAGCTGCCCACCGTGGTCAGCGGCCTCGGCACCCGGGTCGTGACCGACCTCGGCGGCAAGGCCGTCGTCACCGGTTTCGAGCTGCGCCAGAAGGCCACCGAGACGCTGAAGACCGCCAACCAGACCGCCACCGGGCTGCGCGAGCGGGCCGTCGCCACCGACCTCGACCAGCTCCGTGAGGCCGCCAACCTGGAGAAGCTGCGCGAGGCGGCGAACCTGGACAAGCTGCGCGAGGCGGCCACCCGCAACGCCGCCGTCGTGGTGGCCGGTGCGCACGCCGCGCAGGAGCGCGCCCTGGCCGCGTACGCCGAACTGGTCGCCCGCGGTGAGCGCGTCGTCGGCGCCGGCGTGCTGGAGGCCGCCGACACGGTGAACGCCGACATCGCGGCCACCGAGGCCACCGGCATCGACGTGGCCCCGAAGGCCGACGAGACCCCGAAGGCCGACGAGACCCCGAAGACCGACGTGGCCCCGACGGCCGTCGCCGCGACGACCGAGGTGCCCAGCCCAGCCGAGGTGGCCGAGGCGGTGGCCGCCAAGCCGGCCGCGGTGAAGCGCACCCGCGCCACCAAGGCGACCGCGACCAAGGCCGTCGCCAAGACGACCGCCACCAAGGCGACCAAGCCGGCCACCCCGTCGGCGAAGCTGCCGAAGACCACGAAGCGGACCCGCCCGGCCGCCGAATGATCTGATGCTCCACCGAGACCCCGGACAACGTCCTGTCGGACGTTTCCGGGGTCTCGGCATAAGCTTGCACCCATGGCCACCGCCGCGCCGATCTTCGCGTTCGCAGTCCAAAGCGTGATCCAGCTGATCCTGCTCGTCTTCGCCCTCGTCGTTCAGGGGGTGGCGCTGGTGCACGCGGTCACCCAGCGCGGCGACGGATTCGCCGCGATCGGCACGCTGCCCAAGGGTGGCTGGATCGCCATCCTGGCGGTCTGCCTGGCGCTCACCCTGCTCGGCTTCGGCCCGATCAGCCTGTTCGGACTGGTCGGCATCGCCGCCGGTCTCATCTACCTGCTCGACGTGCGGCCCGGCCTGCGGGACCTGCACGACGGCCGAGGGTCCTGGTGAGAGGTTTCCGCTGGCCTCCGCCACCGGACGGCGGTCCCCGCACCTGGGGGCCCGGCCCCGGCGCGCCCCGCACCGGGCGGCCCGCGCTGCCCGAGCCGGAGACGGAGCTGGTCGCCACCCCGCACGGGGCGAGCCTGGAACGGCTGGTCACCGGCACCGGTGACCCGGTCACCGTGTTCGCGCACGGGCTGGGCAGCGGCATCGCCACCACCCGCCCGTTCGGCAGCGGCGTGGCCGGGCGGCGCATCTTCTTCCAGTTCCGCGGGCACGGCCGCTCCGACTCCCCGCCCGGGCGGTGGAGCTACCTGGACCTCGCCCGTGACCTGCGAGCCGTCGCCGACCTGGGCGGCGCGACCCGGGCGTTCGGCGCCAGCCTCGGCGCGGGCGCGCTCTGCCGGCTGCTCGTGGAGAGCCCGGAACGCTTCGAGAAACTCGTCTTCTTCCTGCCCGCCGTGCTGGACACGCCGCGCGGCGAGGTGGCCCGCGCCCGGCTCACCGGCCTGCTCGACGCGGTGGCCGAGGGCGACGCTTCGGCGCTGGCCGACGCGGTGTCGCTGGAGCTGCCGCCGTCGGTGCGCAACACCCCGGCCGGGTGGGCGTACCTGCGGCAGCGGCTCGACCAGCTGCTGCGCGACGGGCTCGCGCCGGGGCTGGCCGACCTGCCCGCCCAGGCCCCGCTCGACGACGCCGGGTCGCTCGCCGCGGTCACCGCGCCGGCCCTGGTCATCGCCGCCGCCGAGGACGACCTGCACCCGGTCGGCGTCGCCGAACGGCTCGCCGCCGCGCTCCCGAACGCCACACTGCACGTGTACGACCGGCCCGGCGTGCTCTGGACCGAACGCGCCGACCTGCGGGAGCGCGTCTCGGAGTTCCTGAACGGGTAACGTCGCCGTCCATGGGCGTCACACACCACGGCCGTACGCACCGGCTCGACCTCGCCGACCCGACCCTGCGCGAGTGGACCTGCCGGGTGCTGGCGGCCGATCCCGAGCAGGGCATCGTGCTGGACCGGTCCGCGTTCTACCCCGGTGGCGGCGGGCAGCCGCCGGACCACGGGGTGCTGCTCTGGCAGGGCGTACAGACCCGAATCGTCGGCACCCGCAAGGGCGACGACCTGTGGCTGATCCCGGCCGAGGGTGACCCGCTGCCGCCGGTCGGCACCGAGGTGGCCGGCGCGGTGGAGGACACCCGCCGGACCATGCTGATGCGTACCCACTCCGGGCTGCACGTGCTCTGCGGCGTGGTGTTCCGCGATTTCGGCGCGCTCGTGACCGGCGGCAACATGGAGCCGGGCGAGGCCCGGATGGACTTCAACCTCCCCGAGGTGCCGCCGGACTTCAAGGCCCGCATCGAGGAGCTGGTGAACGCCGAGGTGGCCGCCGACCGGTCGGTGGCCGTGCGGGTGCTGCCGCGCGCCGAGGCGCTCGCGCTGCCGGACATCATCCGTACCCAGTCGAACCTGATCCCGCCGGAGGAGCAGGAGGTGCGGATCGTCGACATCGTCGGGTTGGACGTGCAGGCCGACGGCGGCACGCACGTCGCCTCCACCGCCCAGATCGGCAAGGTCCAGGTGGTCAAGGTGGAGAGCAAGGGACGGGCGAACCGCCGGGTACGCGTACGGCTGGCGGACTGACGACACCGTTCAGCGCGGCAGGTACGCCGCCCGGACGGCGAGCAGCCAGCGTTCCACTGTCTCCTCGTCCGGGCGCTCCGGCAGCGGCGAGCGGACCCGATCGAACTCCGCCTCGGCGGCCGCCACCAGGGCCTGCGCCTCGTCCAGCCCGCCACCTGCCACCCGCTCGCCGAACGCGCGGAACCAGCCCGGGTCGGCGAGGCGGATCTCCAGCACACCTGTCGCGTACAGCACCCGGCCCTGGTGCAGCAGCCGGGCGAGGTGCCGGGCGTGCTTCGCCGATCGCCGCCGCCCCTCTGCGTCGGCGGGCCGGCTGGCGAGTTTGCGGAACTGCTGCGAGGCGTACCCGAGGTAGGCGTCGCGGACCCGGGGCGCGCTCAGGAACGCCGACCGGATGGCGATCAGCTTCTCGCCGAATGCGGTACGGGTCTCGTAGCAGTCGTCGGGCAGCCACATCAGCTCGGTGGCGGTCGGGTTGCCGCTCAGCGCCAGCAGCGCGTACTTGCGGGCCTCGTGCAGCGTGACGTCCGGGTCGGTGGTCACGACCGACTCGCGGGGCGGGTGCAGGCCGTGGAACGCGACTGTGGGCGCGGCGAACACGCCGATCCGGTCGGTGTCCGAGCCGGGTCCGGCCAGCCCGTACGCGACCGAGCCGACGATCCCGGACAGCAGCAGGTGCATACCGGTGATGATCGCCCATCCGGGTCTGGAGGGAAACCGGACTTCCGCTGTCAGGTATCGGTGACACGGTGATCCCATGAACTCACCACTCACCGGAAAGGTCGCGCTCGTCGCGGGCGCGACCCGGGGCGCAGGCCGGCAGATCGCCGTGCAGCTCGGCGCCGCCGGGGCCACCGTCTACGCCACCGGCCGCACCACCCGCGAGCGCCGCTCCGAGATGGACCGGCCGGAGACCATCGAGGAGACCGCCGAGCTGGTCACCGCCGCCGGAGGCACCGGGATCGCCGTCGCGGTCGACCATCTCGACCCCGAGCAGGTACGCGGCCTGGTCGAGCGGATCGACGCCGAACAGGGCCGCCTCGACGTCCTCGTCAACGACGTCTGGGGCGCGGACCCGCTGATCACCTGGGAGAAGCCGGTCTGGGAGCAGCCGCTCGACGCCGGGTTCCGCACGCTGCGGCTGGCCGTCGACACGCACATCATCACCAGCCACTTCGCGTTGCCGCTGCTGATCCGCAAGCCCGGCGGGCTGGTCGTCGAGGTCGGCGACGGCACCAAGGAGCACAACGACCGGGAGTACCGCCTGTCGGTCTTCTACGACCTGGCCAAGGTGTCGGTGAACCGGCTCGGCTTCAGCCAGGCGCACGAGCTGGCCCCACACGACTGCACCGCCGTCTCGCTCACGCCCGGCTGGCTGCGCTCGGAGGCGATGCTCGAACACTACGGCGTCACCGAGGCCACCTGGCGCGACGCCGCGAAGACCGAGCCGCACTTCGTCATGTCGGAGACGCCTGCGCTCGTCGGGCGTGCGGTGGCAGCCCTGGCCGCCGACCCGGACCGGGCCCGCTGGAACGGGCAGTCTCTCGACAGCGGCGGCCTGGCCCAGGTGTACGGCTTCACCGACGTCGACGGCAGCCGCCCGCACTGGGCCCGCTACTACGAGGAGGTGGTCAAGCCGGGCAAGCCGGCCGACCCCGCCGGCTACCGCTGACCGGCGTCCTTCGACGGTGCGGTGTAGAGCGCCGCCGCGCGGCGGGCCGCCTCGGCGAAGCGTGCCCGCAGCCGCGGCGGCGCCAGCACCTCCACCTCCGGACCGAGCGCCAGCAACTGGGTGTACGCCACGTCCACCGACTCGACCGGCAGCCGCAGTACCAGCCGCCCCTGCTCGTCCGGCGGCCCGGCCGCGTCCACCGCCTCGGTGTAGACGAACGGCGCGTCCACCAGGTGCCGCAGCATGCGCAGCCCGGCCGGGCCGAGCCGCACCGTCACCCGCTCCCGCAGCAGCTCGCGCAGGAACGCGCCCACCTGCTCCCGCCAGTACGCCCCGAGGTCGAAACCCTCGTCCCGGTCGAAGCCGTCGGCGCCCACCTCGACCGCGACCACGCGGTCCACCCGGTACGTCCGCCAGGCGTCACCGACCCGGCCGACCAGGTACCAGACCCCGTTCTTCAGCACCAGCCCGTACGGCGCCAGCGTGCGGGTCACCTCACGGTCCCCGCGCCGGTAACGCAGCTCCACCATCAGGTCCCGCCAGACCGCCCGGGCCAGTTCGGCGAGCGTCGGCGGCGCCGGGGTCTCCCGGAACCAGCCCGGCACGTCCAGGTGGAACCGCTGCCCGGTGCGGGCGGGCGCGTCCCGCAGGCTCGGCGGCAGCGCCGCGAGCACCTTCAGCTCGGCGGCGGCCACCGAGTCGGCGAGTCCCATGTCCCCGGCCGGTCCGGGCAGCCCGGCCAGGAACAGCGCCTCTGCCTCGTCCCGGCTCAGCCCGGTCAGCCGGGTCCGGTAGCCGCCGAGCAGCCGGTAGCCGCCGGCCCGGCCCCGGTCCGCGTACACCGGGACACCGGCGGCGGAGAGCGCCAGCACGTCGCGGTAGACGGTGCGCTCGGACACCTCCAGCTCGCGGGCCAGCTCAGCGGCGGTCATCGTCTCCCGGGACTGGAGCAGCAGCACAAGCGAGATCAGCCGGGACGCACGCACAGGCCCATTGTGGTGCACCGGGAGATTAGGCTGTGCCGTCGTGAACGCCTCCCGTACCGTCGCGCCGGTCACCGGCGCGGCCACCCGCTTCCTCGGCGGCGCCGGGCTGCTGCTGCGCGGCTTCGGCATGTACGTCCGCAGCCCGAAACTGATGCTGCTCGGCGTGATCCCGGCGCTGATCACCGGCGCGCTCTACGTGGCCCTGTTCGCCACGCTTCTCTACTTCGTGGACGACCTGGCGGGCTGGCTCACCCCGTTCGCCGACGACTGGTCGTCGCCCTGGCGCGGGCTGCTGCGGGTCGCCGCCGGGCTGGCGGTGGTCGGGGTCGCCGCGCTGGTCGGGGTGCTCACGTTCACCGCCGTCACGCTGGTCATCGGTGACCCGTTCTACGAGGCGATCTCCGAGCGGGTCGAGGACCGGCTCGGCGGTACGCCCGGCGCTGTGGACGTGCCATTCTGGTCCTCGCTGCGGCGCAGCCTCGCCGACTCGCTGCGCCTGGTGGCGCTGTCCGCGCTGATCGGCGTACCCCTGTTCGCCGCCGGTTTCATCCCGGTGGTGGGACAGACGGTGGTGCCTGTGGTCGGCGCCCTGGTGGGTGGCTGGTTCCTGGCGCTGGAGCTGGTCGGCGCGCCGTTCTACCGGCGGGGGATGCGGCTGCCGGACCGGCGGTCGCGGCTGCGGGCCGACCGCCCGACCGCGCTCGGCTTCGGGGTGGCGGTCTTCCTGTGTTTCCTGATCCCGCTCGGCGCGGTGCTGGTCATGCCGGCTGCCGTCGCCGGGGCCGCGCTGCTGGCCCGCCGCTCGCTGGGCCAGCCCGTCGAGGAGGGCTGAGATGGACACCGTCCTGATCGAGGGGGACATCACCGCGCAGCAGGTCGACGCGATAGTCAACGCCGCCAACTCGTCGCTGCTCGGCGGCGGGGGAGTGGACGGAGCGATCCACCGGCGCGGCGGTCCGGCGATCCTGGAGGAGTGCCGGGCGTTGCGCGCCTCCCGCTACGGGCGCGGGCTGCCCACCGGCCAGGCCGTCGCCACCACCGCCGGCAACCTGCCCGCTCGCTGGGTGGTGCACACTGTCGGCCCGGTCTTCTCGCCGGGCGAGGACCGGTCCGCGCTGCTGCGCGACTGCTACGCCAACAGCCTGCGCGTCGCCGACGGGCTGGGCGCGACCGGGATCGCGTTCCCGCTGATCTCCGCCGGGATCTACGGCTGGCCGGTCGAGGACGCGGTGGCGCAGGCGCTCACCGTGCTGCACGCGGCCACGCCGGCGCACGTCACCGAGGCCCGGCTGGTGCTGTTCGGCGCCGACACGTACGCCACGGCGGTGCGGGTGGCCGCCGGGCTCAGGTGAGTTTGCGCCGGCACGACCAATGGCTGTCAACCGGCCGGTAGCCGAGCCGCTCGTTCACGGCCAGCATCGGCGCGTTCGCCTCGTCGTTCGAGGTGTACGCGGTCCGTACCCCACGCGCGGCGGCGGCGTGCAGCGCGGCCTGCTTGGCCAGCCGGGCCAGCCCTCGCCCCCGGTAGGCGGGCAGCGTGCCGGTGAAGTCCGACCACATCCGGTCGCCGTCCCGCTTGACCAGGCTCAGCGCGACCAGCTCCCCGTCCACCTCGGCGAGCGTGCTGGCCTCCCGGTCCAGCCCCGGGTTGTCCCAGCACTCGTGCCGCCACAGGTCGAAGCTGAGCGCGTCCGTCGGCACGTCCCCCGGCTCGTCCCGGGACGACTCGGCGTCGACCCGGTGCACCAGGCGCGGGTCGAGCCCGGCGGCGGGCACCAGCCGTACGCCCGGCGGCACCTGCGGCATCGGCTGGCGCGTGCTCAGGTCCAGCGCCGAGTAGCGCAGCTCCCGGCTGGGCGTGAAGCCGTGCCGCTGCGCGAACGGCAGCGACTCGGTACGGGCGTGAGTGAGCACCCGGGTGGACCCGAGGGTCCGCAGGTGACCGAGCGCGGCGTCGAACAGCGCGGTGCCGGCGCCCCGGCGGCGGTGCTCCGGGTGCACGTGCAGCAGGGCGATCTCGCCGACGCCCGGTGTGGAGGTATGCGTGTTGCGGTACGCCGACACCCAGCCGACCACCTGCCCGTTCGCCTCGGCGACCCAGGCCGCCCAGTCCTCGCCGGGCGGTGGTTCGGCGATCATGCGGCGGGTCGACTCGACGCCGCGCACCAGGTACGGGTAGACGAGCGCGCGCAACGCCACCACGGCGGGCGCGTCGTCGGCACGGGCGGGACGGATCAGGGCTCCACTCATCCGGCGGACCCTAGACCCGTCGTCGCCCGCGCCGCGACCGGTTAAATCAGGCGGACTCGCGCAGCACCAGCTCGGTCGGCAGCACCAGCGCCTGCTCGACCTCCTCGCCCGCGGCGATCCGCAGCAGTTGCCGGGTCATCGACCGGCCCAGCTCCACTATCGGCTGCCGCACCGTCGTCAGCGGCGGCTCGGTGTAGGCAGCAGTCTCGATGTCGTCGAACCCGATCACCGCCACGTCCTCGGGCACCCGCCGCCCGGCTTCCCGCAGCGTACGCAGGGCAGCGTGCGCCATCAGGTCGGAGGCGGCGAACACGGCGTCCAGTTCCGGGTCGGCGGCGAGCAGCTCGCGCATCGCGGCGGTGCCGGACTCCCGGGTGAAGTCGCCGTACGCGACCAGCTCCGGCAGCCCGGCGTCGGTGATCGCGCTGCGATAGCCGATCAGCCGCTCGATCCCGGCGACCATGTCCTGCGGCCCGGCGATGGTGGCGATCCGCCGCCGTCCGCTCGCGATCAGGTGCTGGACCGCTGTGCTCACGCCGCCTTCGTGGTCGACGTCGACGTACGGCACGTCGGCGCCGTCGAGCGGCCGTCCGCTGCACACCACCGGGATGCCGAGCCGGGCCAGCCGGCCGGGCAGCGGGTCCTCGCCGTGCAGCGAGGCGAACAGCACCCCGTCGACGTGCCGGCCGGTGGTGTACCGCTCGACCCGTTCGTGCCCGGCCGGCGAACCGGCGAGCATCAGCACGAGCTGCTTGTCCGCGGCCTCCAGCTCCTGTGCCGCGCCCCGGATGATGCCCGGGAACACCTGGTCGTCGGAGAAGACCCGGGTGGCCGCCTCGGGCAGCACCAGCGCCACCGAGTCGGTCCGCTGGGTGACCAGGCTGCGGGCGGCGAGGTTCGGGACGTACCCGAGTTCCTCGACCGCCCGGCGTACCGCCTGCCGGATCGGCTCGGCGACTGTGGTCGAGCCGTTCACCACCCGGGAGACCGTTGCCCGGGACACGCCGGCCAGCCGGGCCACCGCCTCCAGGGTCGGTCGCTGTGCCGTCGTCATCCCCGTAACCACCACCTCGTCACAGCCCGTTCCGGGCGATCACCTCCTGGTACCAGCGGGCACTGCGCTTGGGTGTGCGCCGCTGGGTCAGGTAGTCGACGTGGACGATCCCGAACCGCTTCCGGTAACCCTCGGCCCATTCGAAGTTGTCCAGCACCGACCATACGAGATAACCGCGCAGGTCCACGCCCCGGGCGATGGCTTCGTGCGCCGCGCGCAGGTGCCCGTCGAGGTAGGCGACCCGGTCGGCGTCGGCCACCCCGCCCCGCTCGTCGAGCCCGGTGTCCGGGAACGCCCCGCCGTTCTCGGTGATCATCAACGGCAGCCCCGGGTGGTCGGACGCCACGCGTTCCAGCAGCCGGGTCAGCCCGGCCGGCTCGATCGACCAGCCCATGTCGGTCAGCGGCCCGGCCGGCGGCAGGAACTCGACCGTTCCGGCGGTGCCCGGCCACGCGTCGCCGCCCGCGCCGCCCGCCCGCCCGGCCACGTAGGTGGGCGCGTAGTAGTTCAGGCCGAGCAGGTCCAGCGGCGCGGCGATCAGCTTCTCGTCCCCGTCCCGGACGAAGTCCGGCGCGACGATCCGGCTGACGTGGGCCAGCACGTCCGCCGGGTAGCCGCCGCCTGTCAGCGGGTCCAGGAAGATCCGGTTGTGCAGGCCGTCGACGAGCCGGACCGCCTCGGCATCAGCGGCGCTGCCAGCGTCCGCCGGCTGCACGTCGGCCAGGTTGAGCGTGATCCCGAGCGTCTCCGCGCCGGCCGCGCGCAGCGCCCGCGCCGCCAGGCCGTGGCCGAGCAGCAGATGGTGTACGGCCCGGAACGCGTCACCGGCGTCCCGCCGCCCCGGGGCGTGCACCCCGGAGCCGTACCCGAGATAGGCCGAGCACCACGGCTCGTTGAGCGTGGTCCAGGTGCGTACCCGGTCGCCGAGCCGGCCGTGCACGGCGAGCGCGTACTCGGCGAAGTGCTCGGCGGTCTCCCGGACCGTCCAGCCGCCCCGGTCCTCCAGCGCCTGCGGCAGGTCCCAGTGGTAGAGCGTGACGATCGGGTCGATGCCGGCGGCCAGCAGCGCGTCGGTCAGCCGGTCGTAGAAGTCGAGCCCACGCGGCTCGACCGGCCCGGTGCCGTCCGGCCGCACCCGGGGCCAGGACACCGAGAACCGGTACGCCCGCAGCCCCAGCTCGGCCATCAGCGCGACGTCCTCGGCGTACCGGTGGTAGTGGTCGCAGGCCACGTCGCCGGTGTGTCCCTGGAACACCGCGCCCGGCGTACGGCTGAAGGTGTCCCAGATCGACGGACCGCGACCGTCCTCGCGGGCGGCGCCCTCGATCTGGTACGCGGCGGTGGCTCCGCCCCAGACGAAGCCCTCCGGGAATCGGACGTTGCTCATGCCTTGACCGCACCTTCCATAATGCCGCCGATGATCTGGCGGCCGAAGACGACGAACACCAGCAGCAGCGGCAGCGTGGCGATGGCCGTGCCGGTGAACACCTGCGACATGTCCTGGTAGTACCCGTCGGAGAGGGCCCGCAGCGACAGCTGCACGGTCGGGTTCTCCGGGTCGTTCAGCACCGCGTACGGCCACAGGAAGTCGTTCCAGGTGGTCATGAACGTGAGCAGGCCGAGGACGGCGGCGGCCGGGCGTAGCGCGGGCAGCACCACGTTCCAGTAGATCCGCGCGGTGTTGCAGCCGTCCATCCGGGCCGCCTCGATCAGCTCGGTGCTGACCGCCTGGCCGGCGTACTGGCGCATCATGAACACGCCGAAGCCGGTGACCAGCGCCGGCACGATCACGGCGGGCAGCCGGTCGTTCCAGTTCAGCTTCGTCATGAGCAGGTAGAGCGGGATCACGCCGAGCTGGGTGGGGACCATCATGGTGGCGACGATGACCAGCAGCAGCGCGTTGCGCCCGCGGAAGCGCAGCTTGGCGAACGCGAACCCGGCCAGCGTGGAGAAGAACACCACCGAGATCGTGACGGTGGTGGCCACGATCGCCGAGTTGATCAGGCCGGCCAGGAAGTACGCGTCGGTGTTGTCGAACAGCCGGGCGATGTTGGCGCCGAGGTTGCCGCCGGGGGTGAGCGGCGGCGGTACCTGGCCCATCATGTCGCTGGTGCGGCTGGCCACCACGAACATCCAGTAGATCGGGAAGATCGACAGGACGGCCGAGAGCGTCAGCGCCAGGTAGGTGAGCCGGCTGGCCGACCAGAGGCGGGTCATCGGGAGACCTCCTTGCGGGAGGCGCCGCCGAGCCGGCGCAGGAGCAGGATGTTGATCGCCGCGACCACCGCGATGAGGGCGAACAGCAGCCAGGCGACCGCCGAGCCGTAGCCGAAGTTGTAGTGCGGCGCGAAGGCGTTCTCGAACATGTACATGGTCACTGTCTGCGACTCCCGCAGCGGTCCGCCGCGGATCGCGTTGGTGCCGGAGTTGAACATCCGCGGCTCGGTGAAGAGCTGCAGGCCGCCGATGGTGGAGATGATGACCGCGAAGATGATCGTCGGCTTGAGCAGCGGCACCGTGATGGACCAGAACTGCCGGGCCCGGCCGGCGCCGTCGATCGCCGACGACTCGTACAGGTCGCGGGGGATGGCCTGCATGGCGGCCAGGAAGATCAGCGCGTTGTAGCCGGTCCAGCGCCAGTCGACCATGGTGGAGATGGCGACCCAGGCGGCGAACCGGTTCGCCTTCCAGTCGATCGCGTTGATCCCGACGTGGTCGAGCAGCCAGTTGATCATGCCGAAGTCGCGCCCGAACAGCACCGCGAACACGATCGCCACGGCGGCGGTCGAGGTGACGTTCGGGATCAGCACCGCCATCCGCCAGGTGGTACGGGCACGGAGCTGCCGGTTGAGCAGGTTGGCCAGCCAGAGCGCGGCCAGCAGCTGGGGGACCGTGGAGATCACGAAGATGCCCAGCGTGTTGACCACCGAGTGCCAGAAGTCCGGGTCGGCGAGCAGCTGGGTGTAGTTGTCGAAGCCGATGAACGGGTGCTCGGCGCCGAGCAGGTCCCAGTCGTGCAGCGAGACCCAGAACGTGTAAGCCAACGGGTACGCCCCGAAGACGCCGAACAACAGGAAGAACGGGGCGATGAACAGGTACGGCGAGTACTTGGTGTCGATCCGGCTGAGCCGGTTGCCCAGGCCGGGACGGGTGGGGCGGGGCGCCGGTGCGACCGGCGGGCGGGCGTCGAGCTGGACGGCCATGACCCGGGACTCCTTTCCGCCGTGCGGGCGGCACCCGTGGCCGGGTGGCCGCCCGCACGCGCTGCTCGGGTTACTTGGCGGCGGCCTTCTCGGCCTTGGAGACCGCGTCGGTCCAGCCCTGCTCCGGTGAGCGCTTGCCCAGCTCCACCGAGCGGACGGCGTTCTCGACCTCGGTGCGCACGGCCTGGTTCTTCGGTCCCATGTAGACCGGCTTCAGGCTCTTGGCCCCGGTGGCGAAGATCTTGCCGACCGGCGCCTCCGAGAAGTAGGCGCTCTTCGAGTCGAGGATCGCCGGGTCGTCCAGCGCCTGCGGCGAAGAGGGCAGGGGACCCTTCGCCTTGAACGCGCCGATCTGGCCCTTGGCGCTGGTCAGGAACTTGGCCAGCTCGATCGCCTCGGCCTGGTGCTTGCTCTGCTTCGGCACGGCGAGGAACGAGCCACCCCAGTTGCCGCCGTTGCCGGGGACCTGGGCGATGTCCCACTTGCCCTTGGCGCCCGCGCCGGCGTAGCCCTCGATCACGCCGGTCATCCAGGCCGGGCAGGCGACGGTGGCGAACTTCGACTGCTTGAACGCCGACACCCACTCCTCGGACCAGGAGCCGTACTTGCCGGACAGCCCCGAGTCGATGATGTCCATCGTGGTGTCGTACGCCTGCTTCACCGCTGGGTTGCTGCCCACGACCAGGTTGTTGCCGGTGTCGTAGTAGCTGTAGCCGCTGCTGTTGCCGGCGGTCTGGAGCAGGATCGTGTTGAAGGTGTTCGTCGCCGCGTCCAGGAACGAGGCGCCGGTCTTCTTCGCGGTGAACTGCTCACCGACCTTGATGTAGTCCTGCCAGGTGGGCCAGAGCTTGGACACGGCCTCCCGGTCGGTGGGCAGACCGGCCTTGGCGAACAGGTCGGTCCGGTAGCACATCGCCATGCCGCCCACGTCCGTGCCGAGGCCGATGAGCTGCTTGCCGTCGGCGGTGAGCCCCTGGTTCCACTTCCAGTCGAGGAAGTTGCCCTTCAGGTCGGCCGCGCCGTGGTCGAGCAGGTTGACGAAGTTCTGGGGGTTGGCCTTGTACTCGACGAGCAGGCCCTCCTCGATGGCGACCACGTCACCGGCGCCCTTGCCCGCGGCGAGCCACTGGGTGAGCTTCGGGGAGTACTCGTCGAGGTTGCCGCCGGTGCCGCGCTCGACGATCTTCACGCCGGGGTGGCTGGCCATGTACTCCTGGTAGAGATCGGCGTAACCGAACTGGCCGAAGACGTCGACGGTGAGCGTTATCGGCCCGTCGGCGGCGGCATCGTCGCCGCCGCCGCAGGCGGTGGTGCCGAGCAGCGCGGTGGCGGCGACCACTGCAACCGCCGCCAGGCGGCGGCGCGTGAAGGTGAGCATGCTGTCCTGACCTCTCGGGTCGTCGAAACGGGTGGTGGAAGGCGGTTCCGGAACTAAGAGAGCGCTCTCACGACAGCGTGGGGGAGGGGCGTGGACCTTGTCAAGAGAGCGCTCTCAGAGGTGTCCGAAAAGAAGGAGAGGGGCGATGGCCGCCCCTCTCCGCGTGGTGCCGTTCGTCAGCCGACCCGCAGGCCGCCCAGCAGGGAACGGTCGCCCGCCACGTCCAGCGCGTCGAAGCTGATCCGGCCCATCAGCGCCAGCAGCAGATCGCTCGCCGTGCCGGCCACCTGCGCCCGCGCACGGTGGTCGTCGTGGTCGAGGATCGTCGCGGTGTCCAGCAGCGCGACGCCCTCGCCCCGCAACCGCAGGTACCACTCCTGCGCCGCGTCGGTCGCGTTCAGCTGCACCACGCCGCGCCACTGCCCCGGATGCACCCGCCGTCCCGCCGGCAGCCAGGTGTCCAGCACCTCGCTCACCCCGTCGGCCGCGAGCTTCGCCTCGATCGGATCACCCGCACCGATCGCGAGCTGGGCGTCCCAGCGGTGCACGGCGGTCTCGTGCGCGAGCCGGCGCGGCCAGAAGGCCGCCTTCTTCGGCTGGGGCGCGAAGTTCCAGGCCGGCGCCTCCGGGTCCGTCGCCTCCAGCAGCGCGCTGATCCGCTCGTACTCCTGCGCGTACCACTGCGCCGCGGTCAGGCCCGCGGGCGGCTCCGGGTCGTGCCGCTCCGGACGGGTCGCGATGCCCGCGGTCAGCACGGTGCCCGCCCAGGCGTACGTGCGGGTCAGGTGATGAGCGAGATCGGTCACCGTCCAGCCGGGACAGGACAGCACGGGTGTCTCGGGCGGCGCCTCCGCCACCGCCGTGGCGAAGGCGGGGCCCTCCGTGCGCAGCGCGCCGATCCAGAAGTCCTTCGTGTGGTGCAGTCTGCTCATCGCCATCCTCCCGGGGGTGACCGGGCCACCAGTGGGTGCTCCGGCTACCCCTCAGCCTAGGGTGAAAGGCGTGTCAGACGTCTACGCCGAACCGGCTACTGCCGGTGACCCGACCGATCCGGCCACCCTGGCGCGCTACACCACGCTCCGGCTCGGTGGCCCCGCCGGGCGGCTGGAGATCGCCGGGAACGCCGCCCAGATCGTACTAAAAGTGCAGGAAGCGGAAGCCCGGGAGCAGGCCGTACTGGTGCTGGCGGGCGGCAGCAACGTCGTGATCGGCGATCAGGGCTTCCCCGGCACCGTCGTGCTCGTCCGCTCCCGGGGGTTCCAGGTCGTCGCTGAGGACGGCGACACCGTCACGGTACGTGTCGAAGCCGGTGAGCCGTGGGACGACCTCGTCGCCGCCACCGTCGAGCGCGGCTGGTCCGGGCTGGAGTGCCTCTCCGGCATCCCCGGGTCGGCCGGCGCGACCCCGATCCAGAACGTCGGCGCCTACGGCCAGGAGGTCGCCGAGACGATCGTCGCCGTCGAGGCGTACGACCGGACCCGCCGCGAGGTGGTGCGGATCGCCGCGGCCGACTGCGGGTTCGTCTACCGGGGCAGCATCTTCAAGTACAGCGACCGCTGGGTGGTGCTCACCGTCGACTTCCGGCTCACCCGGTCCCAACTGTCCGGCCCGGTCCGCTACGCCGAACTGGCCCGGGCGCTCGGCGTCGAGGTCGGTGACCGGGTGCCGCTCGCCGATGCCCGCGCCACGGTGCGCAAGCTGCGCGCAGGCAAGGGCATGGTGCTGGACGCGGCCGACCCCGACACCTGGTCGGTGGGCTCGTTCTTCACCAACCCGGTGCTGCCGGGCGAGGTGTTCGAGCAGGTGCGGGAACGCGCCGCCGACCTGGGGCAGCCGCCGCACTGGCCGGGCGCCGACGGCACGGTGAAGGTCAGCGCGGCGTGGCTGATCGACAAGGCCGGGTTCGGCAAGGGGTACGCGGGCCCCGAGGGCGTCGCCATCTCCAGCAAGCACACGCTGGCGCTGACGAACCGTTCCGGCACCGCGAGTACGGCCGCGCTGGTGGCGCTGGCCCGCGAGATCCGCGACGGCGTGCAGTCCCGCTTCGGCGTAACCCTGCACCCCGAGCCAGTCCTCATCAACTGCACCATCTGACCCAGGGCCCCTGCCGGCTGCCC